>JAUWNN010000099.1 GCA_030612625.1 Caldifarciminota bacterium | reverse complement strand
CGGGCCGAAGTCTCCTGGATTCTTGAGGACAACCAGGCCATCATCCGGCCGATTCAACTCATGGGTGGCCGGGTCTACAAAACCTACCGGGTTTACCAGAAAGCAATCTAGCCCGTCTTTCACCTTTCTTCGTGCCCTTTGTGTTTGATTTCCCTCTTGGCGTTCTTGGCGGTTAATCGAATTCCGAGTGTCGAATCACGAACGTCGAATGAAGGACAGTGGTAGATTGCCGCAGTCGCTTCGCTCCTTCGCAATGACAGCAGGGTCTGCGGTTTTGCCCTTTGCAATTTGCACTTTGACTTTTAGCTTCTGCTCTTCTTCGTGTTCTTGGTGTCTTTGTGTCTAGATTCTGCATTCTGCACTCTGCATTTTGCCTTCTGACTTATGCCCTTCTTCGTGTCCTTCGTGTCTTTGTGGTAAGAGTTTCCTACTGCGGGGTGAACGTGCGGATTATCGCTTCGACCTGGAACACCTGGTCCAGCTTCTTCTTGCCCGGATTGTAGACCAGACCGTCTATCATGAAGAACCTTCCTTCGTGGTTGAACGAGTAACTGACAAACGGCCCACCAATCGTCTCTTTCTCGTTCTGCCAGATTCCATGCAGTCTCAGAGCCGGACCAGCCAGAAACTCAATCGTATCCGCCCGGACCAGCGAATCCTCAACAAAGTCACCATCGTAATACATCCTGGTAAGGCTGTCCCTGAGCGCCGGCAAGGAATCCGGAATCAGATGCCGTTCCGCATTTTCCCAGTATACAAATACACTCCGGTCCGGATAGTGGCCGAAAAGGTATATGAAACCTGAGTCAGCGTGTTCCTGTTTCAGATACCAGCTTTTGGGAATATCGAGCGTAAAGGAATACCGGTCGGAAAGCGAGTCTTCAGCCTTGGAGTTGCGGCCCCGGTGATAAATGGCTCGGGCCGTATGGTTCAGCACGATTTTCTGGAACGTGTTCCTTATTCGGTCCGCATAAGCCCGCAGGCCCGGCACCAGCAGGCTCTCATCCCGGCCGACAAAAACCACCAGTTCCTGGCCTCCTGCCCAGGCATTCGGTATTTTGAACATCCCGTAATCTCCACCCGGTAGGGAATCCAGCTTGTCACCCAGGATTTCCCGAACTGACGCATCCTGAGCAGTGCCGATAACGAATACCGTTCTGAACAGCGAATAAGTCTCGAACCGGTCAAGGGTGAATACCCTGAGCTTGAATTCGGGTTCGGGCTGAGGCGTTGGGACACGCCGCTGCAGGATTTCTCTGACAACCGGTTCAACTGAACCCCACCGGTCAGATGCGATTGTGACTTCTCGCATCGAGCCAACAGCCGGGGTCTGGTGCTTCTTGCACACGGCAAACAGGGTTATGAAAATGACACAGAAAGACAGTTTTCTCATATCAACCTACTCTTAGAAGTTCCTCCCGGCCCGAGTACCGGGATTTCAGTGTTGTTCTGACAAACGCATTTTCAGGTCGCTCCAGGGCCGGGTCGAGTTCAACCAGCCGGAAGGCATCCTGCCTGGCTTGTGTCAGGACGTCCTTGTCCTGGACAATGTCTGCCACCCGCAAATCCGGCAGCCCGTGCTGCCTGGTGCCGAGGATTTCGCCCGGCCCGCGCAACTCCATATCCTTTTCCGCCAGGGCAAAACCATCAGTAGTCCCTGCAAAGAATTTGAGCCTTTCCGATGATTCGCCCAGGCCTGGACGCGACACGAACAGGATGCAATAGGAGCTGCGTTTTCCCCTTCCTATCCGGCCCCGCAACTGGTGCAACTGGGCAAGACCGAACCGCTCCGGATGCTCAATCACCATCACGGTCGCGCCCGGCACATCCACACCTACTTCAATCACAGTCGTGGCAACAAGAATGTCCAGCTCTTTCCTGCGAAACCGGTCCATCAGCTCTCCCCGCTCGCTGCTTTTCATCCGGCCGTGCACCATGCCGACCCGCCGGTTCGGAAACGCTACCTGAGCCTTCTCATACGTCTGGATTGCCGATACCAGGTCCAGCTTTTCGCTCTCCTCGATAATCGGACAGACAATAAAAGCCTGTTCACCGGCCTCAATCCGCTGCTCAATGAAACCATAGACCTTGTCTCGTCTGCTCTCCGGCACTACCTGCGTCTTCACCGGCTTCCTGCCCGGCGGTTTCTCATCCAGGACAGAAACGTCCAAGTCACCATAGACGGTGAGAGTCAGAGTGCGTGGTATCGGGGTCGCAGTCATCACCAGGAAATCAGGATTCAGCCCTTTGTTCAGGAGCGCGGCCCGCTGCATCACTCCGAACCGGTGCTGTTCATCAACAACCACCAGGCCCAGCTTTGAGAACTTCACCCCTTCCTCTATCAGCGCATGGGTCCCGAAAATCATCCGGACCGAGCCGGCTTCAAGGCCTTCAAGGATTTCACGGCGTTCTGCCTGACGGGTCGAGCCGGTGAGAATCCGGGCATTCACCTCGATGTCAGCCAGGGTCTGAGCCCAGGCCTGGAAATTCTGAATTGCCAGGATTTCGGTCGGAGCCATCATTGCGGCCTGGGCCCTGTTTTCACAGGCAACGAGCATCGCATACAGCGCCACTACGGTTTTGCCCGAGCCGACATCGCCCTGGAGCAGCCGGTTCATGCATTTCTCCTGTCCCATGTCACCAAGGATTTCTGAAACTACCCGTTCCTGGGCCCGGGTAAGGGTGAATTTCAACCGTTTGCAGAATGGGTCGGTCAGCTCCCCGGTCTGTGCCAGTCTTGTTCCTTTGCGTATCTCGGCGTACCGCTGTCTTCGCAAGGCAAGCACCAGCTCAAGATAGAACAGTTCATCGTAAACAAGCCTTTCGCGGCCGCGCAAAGCCGAATCCACATCCTTTGGAAAGTGAATCGTCTCAAGCGCAGTCCGGATGTCAGGAAAATCATAGTGACGAAGGATTTCACGGGTCAGGGTTTCCGGCACCAGGCTCAGGTACTTGCCAAGCGCAGTCCGCATCGCCCTTCGCATGTTCCAGACCGAGAACCCTTCAGTAAGAGGGTACACCGGGATAATCGCACCAGTCCCCGAGAACTCGTTGTTCTGCTCGAGCAGCTCAAAGGACGGGTTTACGAACTGCTTCTGGCGGTACAGGGTAACCTTGCCCGAAACCATAATCTCCTGACCTGTTCTGAACCGGTCCTTGAGGTCAGGCCGGCCAAACCAGACCGCCTCAATCATCCCGGATTCATCCCTGACCAGACATGAAACCAGTTGCTTGTAGGTCTTGGTCCGGCGGGAACCGGTCGCTGCTATCCTGCCGAACACGGTGACTTCATCACCAGGCGCAAGCCGGCGAATTGGCAGGGTCTTTGACCGGTCAACATAACGCTTCGGGACATGAAACAGAAGTTGTCCGACTGTCTCAATCCCCAGCTTGGCAAGCAGGGCCGCGCGCTTTGGGCCGATTCCTTTCAGGAATTGTACCGGGGTGTCGAGTCCGCCGCCTTTCTTCAGCATCCTGTTTTCGCCACTAAAGCACAACTGCAAACAACCGAATCCAGATACCGAATCAAACCCAACACCCTCACCTCAATCCTCTCCCTCAAGGGAGAGGAGGTCTTTGGCAGGCGCTGCGGTTTTGTCTCTTGCACTTTGCCTCCTGCCTTCATTCCTTCATAGTTGGAATCATTGTCTTCGCCGGGTCAGCCTGACGAATTCCTGCTCACTGACAATCGTTACTCCGAGCGCCTTGGCCTTGTTGTATTTGGACCCGGGTGAACTACCGGCCACAACATAGTCGGTTTTCCTGGAGACCGAAGAAGAAACGTTCCCGCCCAGAGTGACAATCAGTTCGGTTGCCTGCTCCCGGGTGAGCCTGTCAAGAACACCCGTGAGCACGAACTTCTTTCCGGCAAGCGGTTTTGGGCCTATCGCCTTTTCTTCAACCATGCTCAGCCCGGCTTTGCGCAACCGCTCGGCCAGTTGGACATTCTCTTTGTCCTGGAAGAAATGCACCAGCGATTCCGCCACTGTCGGCCCAATACCTGGAATCGAAGCGATTTCATCAGAGTTTGCCTGCCTAAGCCGGTCAATCGAACCGAACTGCCGGACGAGCAGCCGGGCCGCATGGACTCCTATGTGTCTGATTCCAAGCCCATAGAGCACCCGGGCAAAAGACCGCTCCTTGCTCTTCTCAAGATTCGCAACCAGGTTCTCAGCAGACTTCCGACCCATCCGTTCCAGTTCGACCAGTTGCTCAACGGTCAAAGAATAGAGGTCGGCAAAGTCCTTGACCAGCCCCTCTGCAACCAGTTGCTCAACCAGCTTCCAGCCCAGACCCTCGATATCGAGCGCGCCTCTGCCGCTGAAATGCAGGAGCCGGGCCGTTATCTGGGCCGGGCAGGATGCGTTCACGCACCTCCAGGCAACCTCATCCGCCTCACGGAAAAGCTTTGTCCCGCACACCGGGCACTTGTCAGGCATCTTGAACCTGCGCGTCCCTTTCTTGCGCTTCTTCCTAACGACTTTGATAATCTGAGGGATGATTTCGCCCGCCTTATGAATCACCACCGTGTCTTTGGGCCTTATGTCTTTGCGCTCAATCTCATCCATGTTGTGCAGGGTGGCGTGGGTCACGGTTGTCCCGGAAATGAACACCGGGTCCATTTCAGCAACCGGGGTTACGGTTCCGAACCGGCCAACATTCACAAAGATACGTCTTATTTTCGTCTCAGCCTGCTCGGGCGGATACTTGTATGCTGCAGCCCAGCGCGGACTCTTTTCGGTCATGCCCAGTTCTTCCCGGTCAGAATACCGGTTGAGCTTCACAACCATGCCGTCAACATCATAAGGCAAACCAGCCTTCCTGGCGGCCCACTTCCCGCAATAATCAATCACCGCCTCAATATCAGGAAAAAGCTTGCTCTCGGGCATAATCCTGAAGCCTATTTCGGTGAGTAGTTCAAGCACCTTGCTGTCAGTTCCTAGCTTCCTGCCGGGTGGCCGCGGAATGGTATGAATGAAACAGTCCAGCCCCCGCTTTCTTACCATTCTCGAGTCCAACAGCTTCAGAGTTCCGGCCGCAGCATTGCGCGGGTTCGCAAAAACCGGCAGCCCTTCCTCGTCCCGCTCCTTGTTGATATTGGCGAACCGCTCGCGTGAAAGGTAGACCTCTCCCCTCACCTCAAACCCCTTCCGCTTCTTTCGCAGCCGCAGCGGAACCGAATTTATGGTACGGATGTTCTGCGTGATGTCATCACCCTGCACACCGTCGCCTCTGGTAGCGCCTCTTAACAGCCTGAAACCTTGATACCGCAGGGAGACCGCGACCCCATCAACCTTGAGCTGCACCAGGTATTCCGGCTTGGGCACGACCTTGCGCACCCTGATGTCAAACTCCCGCAACTCATCATAAGAATAGGTGTTATCAAGAGAGAGCATCGGCGGGTCATGGGTGACCGTTGGAAACTCCTTGACAGGTTCGCCGCCGACCCGCTGGGTCGGTGAATCCGGGGTAACCAGGTCCGGGAACTCCTTTTCCAGTTCTTCCAGTTGTTTCAAGAGTTGGTCAAACTCATAATCAGAGATTACCGGCTGAGCCAGCACATAATACCGGTAGTTGTGCTCGTTGATTTCAGCCCGGAGACGCCTGATTTCCGTACGGGCCTGCGCTTTTATCACGCCATTATTCTTGCTTGAATTCAAGGATTGTCAACCACTCGACGCTTCCAGAGGAATCACCATTTGAGATACAGAAGCTTGAACCTGGCCAAACAGCGCCTAGACTATCCAAAGGGAATGCAGCGTGGAAGGCAGCTTGAAAACCGGCCACCCCATTCTCTTTTAGGCTATGAAGAAACTCCTGCTACTCTTGTTCCCGGCACTGCTTTGCGGCCAGGTAGTTATTGACACCGTCCTGAAACTTCCTTACAGCCCATGGGAATTGCTCTATGTGCCCGAAGAAAACAAGCTCTACATAAACACCGGAAGCAGCCTGCTGTTGGTCCTGGATTGTGAGACTTACCAAATCAGGAGTACGATTCCGACTCATGGGTACTACCCCTGCGCGGCCGATGGTGTCTGGAACTGGCGCAGAAACAAAATCTACTATGTCTTCAACATCTCGCCTGAAAGCATCGCAGTCATTGATGCCCGGGCCGACACAGTAATCAAATGGATTCCTTTCCAGGGAAACGGCCCGCCCTGCTATGTTTCCAGCAATGACCGGGTCTATACGGCATACCGAAGTCTGTATGTGATTGACTGCGAGTCCGACTCCCTTATTGAGCTCATCCCGCCCCAGCCGGACGAGCACTTCGGGCACGCTTTCCTGGACTCGGTCGGAAACAAGGTCTATGTCGGCTCTGACCCCTGGGTCAACCCCGACCTGCTTATGGCTTACTCTTGTGTAAACGACTCTCTCGTTGCACGGGTGCACAGCCGTGTGGCTGACCCATGGTGCATGGTGTTCAACACCAACCAGAGAAAAGCCTATATCCAAGGCTTTTTCGGAACGACCGCATCGGTGATTGACACGAAGGCCGACACCCTTATCAGGACCTACCGAATGCCGTACGACGGTGGCCCTGGAGTCTGGAACAGCATTGACGACAAGGTTTATATGGTAGGCGACGACACCCTAAATGTAATAGACTGCGCCACCGATTCTGTAATCAAAAGGTTGGGAGACTGGTTCAACATAGCACGATTCTGCTGGGCTCCCTGGAGCAATCGGCTCTATGTGGCGTGTCACAACTACTTAGCGGTCCTCGACTGCCGCAACGACACTATAATAGTCCCCCGGATTGATGTCGGCCAAGGCCCGGATGATATAGTGTGCGATGAAGCAAACCAGCGGGTTTATCTGTCCTGCTGCGTAGACTCAACGCTCTACGTATTCAAAGACGAACAACCTGGGATTCAGGAGGGTCTGGCGCGAACTCAGACCCGGGACATCACAGCCTGGCCTAACCCCTTTCAATCTCAGACAACCATCCGCACCTCTCGGACAGCGTCCTGCAACTTGGCCGTGTATGACATCTCCGGCCATCGCATTAGAAACCTGACTCCAGGACCAGCCGTCATCTGGGACGGAAAGGACAGTTCAGGCAGGCAACTGCCGCCGGGTGTCTATTTCGTCCGGCTTCGGACACAGAAGAACGAAGTCACCAACGCCAGGCTAATCCTGGTCCGTTAGCGCCAGACCCGCTCCGCCGTTTCCAGTCTCCGTTTGACCGTGCTTGATTGGCCCGGGTTTTGGCCTAGAATTATCCAGACAGACGGAGGCAAGATGAAAAACTACACGTTTGCATTGCTGCTGATTTGTTCGGTTGTGGCTGCCGGCCCGGTCGGCCGGTACCTGGGCTATGAAGTCGGCAAAGTGAAAATCGGCACCCACGCGGGCCGTGATTCAATCCATATTCTTTTACCACCTCCGTCCGACACCATTCTAACTCGCTTCTGGACCGATACCTCAACTGTGCTGGCCGAAACAACCCATCAAGGCAATTGCGCCTACTTGCTGCACCGGGTCATAGCAGCAGAAACAACCCGGCGGTACACCGATACACTTGTCGAATATGGAGACACGCTCCTGCGCAGTAAAACATCGCTGGCCGATACCAGCTTCTGGGTGAACAGTTACCTGGTGCCGTTCCAGATTGGCTCCTGGTGGCGCACCGGGCTTGCAGGAACCTATTACGTTGATGTCAATGGCGACGGTCAATTGGATACTCTGGACATCTGGGGTGACACAACCAGGGTGATTGGAATCGAGGATGTAACTGTGCCCTATGGCACAGTGCGCGACTGCTATAAGATGCTCTCTGTTGCCCGCCAGGCTTTGAGCCTGGAAGAGCAGGACTTCAAGGTCAGGGAAACAAGTTATATCCGCACCTATGAATGGTACAAAGATTCGCTCTGGTGGGTCAAGGATTCGACCAGACTTGATGCCAAAATCTACGTCAAGATGTTCATCTGGGTCCACGCTGCCAATGTAATCAGCCACCAGGTCGGCCAGCTCACCGACCTCTACCTTGGTATCGAAGAACTCCCTACCATGCAGCCTCCAATCCGACTTTGTGCTCAACCGAACCCGTTCCGCAAGAGCATCCGTATCATCTTTCCACATGGGGACTTGCGCTCAGAACCGATAATCAGCATCTACGACAGGACAGGCCGCTGTGTCCGCACCTTCAGGAACCGCGGCCCGGTTATCTGGAATGGACAAGACCTTAACGGCCGCGCCCTGCCGGCCGGAGTCTATTTCATCCAGGGCAAGAAGTTCTGCTGCCCGGTCACCAAACTGGACTAGCCGATGCACGCGCTCCTGGCCCTTACTTTGGTTCTGCTCGGTCCGACCGACATAGCTGTTACCCGATGGATGAGCCCGGACAGTTCCAGGCCCATGACATTCTCGGAATGGCAAGCCGGCCTGTCTCGAACCGATGACTGGAAAATCAATCACATCAACACCATTGGCTCGGGCTTTGTTGACCGTGTGGACATCCTGGTCCAGGATTCACTTGTCCCGGTCTTGTCCGCAAGCCTGGACACAATGACCGCGGACCTGGTGCGCGAAGGCTACACAGTAGCCGGTTTCTCAGTCAGCGGCACTTCGCCCGAATCGCTTCGCGCCTTCCTGCAGGCAGAATATGATTCAGGTCTGGTCGCAGCAGTCCTGATTGGCGACTTGCCGGTCGCCTGGTATCAACTTATCAACGACTTTCAGGGCAACGGTTCGAATGACGGATATGAGGAGTTCCCCTGCGACCTCTACTTCATGGACCTGGATGGTGTCTGGCTGGACAGCTTCGTGCGTCTCGACTCTTTGGATAGCCTTGTTCCGGGCTTTGACAGTATCTACGACAGCCATACCGGCGCTGTTGGTCCGGAAATCGGGGTCAGCCGGCTGCCCGCATCTGCAATCGGAAACCAGGACTCCTTGCTCCTGAACTACCTTTCCAGGGCACACCAGTACCGCACCGGACAACTCCAGGTAGCAGACCGGGCCTTGGTTTACATCGATGACGACTGGTACACCAACGCCTGGTACTGGGACCAGGATGTCGGCCTTTTGTATCCGAACCGGGTTTCTATCTGGAACAAAGAATCGACCCGTGCCCTTGATTACCGGCCCAGAATCGACTCAGCCCCGTACCAGTGGATTCAACTGTGCGCCCATTCCTGGCCTGGGGGCCACGCCTGGAAATACTGCCATGGCGACAGTTGGGACCGGTTCTATGCTACTGAGATTGACACCCTGGGAATTGAAGCCTGCTTCTACAACCTGTTTGCCTGCTCCAATGTCCGCTTTATCGAACCCGGATACTGCGGCGGGCGCTATGTGTTCCAGACCCGGGACGGGCTTGGAGCAATCGGTTCCTGCAAAACCGGGTCCATGCTTGAGTTCCAGGATTTCTACGGTCCGCTCGGCAACGGCCTGCCTCTGGCCCTGGCGTTCCACGAATGGTTCGACGACCAGGCCCGAGGCGGATTCGATGCCAGTGAGCGGTCCTGGTTCTATGGCATGTGCCTGATTGCTGACGGCCTGCTCAAACCCAGATGGACTATCGGAGTTGAGCAGCCACAGGCACAACTGCCCCTGGCCTGCCATGTCCGGCCCCTTCAAACACCAGTCCGCAATGTGCTCGGCCTTGAACTGGTGCTCAACAGGCCCACCCATGCCCGGCTCAGGCTTGTCGACCGCATCGGCAGAACCGTCTCATCAGTCCACGACGGCCGGCTCGAGCCCGGAACTCACCTGGTCAATGCAGATGTCAGCCGCATTCCGGCCGGTGTCTACTTCCTGCTGCTCGACACCGGCACAGGCCGCAGTTGCAAGCCGATAACCATTATCCACTAGCCCGAATCCCGAGTCTTCCGGCTCCGCAGCATTATCAGCCGCCACCCTTGTGTCACTACGAACGGCCGGATTGTCGGAAGGAAACCAGAAGCAGGAATCGGTCACGGCCGGATTCGTCCCTTGGCGAATATCAGATTCATAAACATGGGTAACGTCCCCATTATTCCCATTATTCCGGGCCGGCACTCGGCCACTCCCCTTCACATAGTTATACGGTCGAGAAAGCCCGATTTGTCGGAAGACCTTCATTTCCCGTGGGGGGCACTGGGGACGGGCCGCCTAGGGGGTGGCTATTGCCGAAGCGATGCTTCAAGGGATAAACCAAGGTTTTCCCCAAGGCATGCCGCA
>JAUWNN010000005.1 GCA_030612625.1 Caldifarciminota bacterium | reverse complement strand
GTCCGGTATCAGAGGGCTGAACGCTGTCCGCGCTCTGGGGTTATGGCAGGTCCTGCCACCCTGGTGGGGATGGCTGTTTTCTCCGGCCGGAATCGTCATACTGGTGTTTGGGGTTGTGCTCGGCCGCCACCGCAGGAAGCTGGAGCAGGACCGGGGCTATGCCCGCAGGATAAGGTCAAGTCGATTGGTGAAAAAGCGACTGGCTGAGGCGGCCAGGCTGCTGGAGCAGAGCCAGGAGGGTGAATTCTACGCAGCCTTGAGTCGGGCGGTCCTGGGTTATGTTGGTGACCGGTTTAACCTCGAAGCGCTCGGAATGACCGGCGACGAGTTGGGCCGGGAACTTGAGCAACGCGGGGTTTTGGCTGATACAGTAGCCGGACTTCGACAACTCATCCAGAACTGTGATGCGGCCCGGTTTTCGCCCGGAATGGCTGAGTGCAGTGCTCGGCAGGCGTTTGAGCAGGCAAGAAAGGTGCTGGAAGCGTTGTAGGAGAATAAGTCAAAGTGCAAAACGCAAAATGCAAAATGCAAAACGGGTTATCCAGCGGCCTCACATTTTGCCTTCTGACTTCTGCAATCTGCCTGCTGGCTTCAATGCTTTCTGCCGCGTCTCCGACCGAATTGGTCAACCAGGGCAATAAAGCATACGAAGCGGCAGATTATGCGCGGGCGATTGAACTCTATGACAGCGCGGCTGTCAGGGTAGGCAGCGCTGACCTTTGTTACAACCGGGGAAATGCTTATTTCAAGCTGGGTCAAATCGGCAAGGCGATAGCCGACTTTTCCCGGGCTTATGTTCTCAACCCTTATGACCCGGATATCAAATACAACCTGGCATTTGCCCGGGCATACCGGCCGGACAAGACTCTGGTGCTTCAGAATCCGCTGGTGAGGTTTCTGACCGGATTCCTGCGGCTGTTTGATTTCGCCTTTGTCAGGATTCTGGCCGGAGCACTGTTCCTGCTGGCGATGGCCGCGGCGGCTCTGCTTATAGTGCGGGGGTCACGAGCTTGGCTCTGGGTCACAGTCAGCCTCGGGGTCATCTGCATTTATGCTTTCTGCTCCTGGTTCAGTTGGGCTGCAGAAGCCAGCCCGGAGCGGGTGGTGGTGATTGTGCCGGAACTTGTCTTGCGCTCGGGCCCGGGTGAAGACTACAAAGAGATGGTTATTGTCCACGACGGGCTTGAATGTGTTGTCCGCGACCGGCGTGGGAAGTATGTTCTGCTTCAGGCTCCCGGAGGCCAGGGCGGCTGGGCCAAAGTCACAACAATTGAGCAGATCTTTCCGGCCCGGTAGAATAAAAACCGGCGAGGCGAATTAGGGACAACTACCTATTTCGCAGCGATGTCAAGGCGCGGCAGGAAACAGGGACAGCGACTGTTTTCCGGCAGCGGTGAAACTGGGCGGCGATGGTCAGGTCTTGAATCTTGACATTCGCGGAAGCGCCGGATGGCCGCACGCCGCCGCTTGACACGGTGGTACGGGACGGAATCAGGCAGCCCTTTGTCGGCACGTCGGGTTACAGGTTTGGGCTGCAGTTCAGGAGCGGTTCAAGTGAAACGAACTATCATGCGGTTGTCGGTCAGCGGCGTGCGGTTCGCGGTCAGCGGTATGCGGTAAGCCGATTCCGCTTGACAATCACCCTCTCCGCTGCTAATACTATCCCCTATGGCGAAGGAAAAGACCTCAGCTACCAGCCCGCCAGCAGCCGTAAGCTGCAAGCTGTCAGCCGATGATGACGATTGTAGCGTTCTGTGCGAAGCACAGGTGCCAAAGGCACAAGCACAAACTGCTTGTCTGTGCATTACACGCAGACAGGCCATCCGATGGCAGAACGGACGAAGTTGGATGGGTAGGAGGCAGTTACTGTGTTCCCAGAGCATCCCCGGAACTCCCCCGCGTGAAGCATCTCGCATCTTTTCCTTGACACGCGGGTGAATTGGAGTAGAAATTGAGCGTGGTGAACGACACCGCGCGCGGACCGGCAGGAAAACGGTGGTTGTCCCTAATTCCTCTAACGATGCTCGAGTCAGAACAAACGAACCCGAAAGGAGCAGTATTATCGGCTATTGACAAGAGGCTTTTCATAGAAGCGTCACCATTAACCTATGGCGAAGGAACAGGCTTCAGCTCCCAGCCGACAGCAGACGAAGGCTGCCAGCCGATGACGATGGCAGGCGAAGTTGGATGGGTAGGAGATACAATGTATCTTCGAAACTCCGACATCGGGACGACCGGACGCCGGCCGAGGAAATTCTGTGAGACTTAAGCACGTAGTTGACTACCTGCGCAAGCTGGGGCTCGACCAACCTCTGCTTGACTGGTTCCGTACATCCGCTGCCTCCGTCGAAGGCAAAGTCCTAGGGTTGCACTTCGTACTGGAGTTGCAGACGGAGTGCTGGAATGACCCCGATTTCGGGAATGAGCTGGCGGTGGAGTTCGCCAAGTACCTACAATGCCAACCCGCGGGCTATGACCCGGTCCCCGCTACGAAATCGTTCTACCATCAGGCAAGGCGCCTTAGATTCCGCGGGAAACGTCCGATCAGAGAGGACGTATCCGTCGTCAATGTTGTCCGACTGATTCATGTCGTTGACGCTCTAGACTCCTCAGCACTGGCAGCCTCCTCGGACCCCGAAGTTAGATACCTCGAGGCACGCCGTCAAGTGGAGGAAGATGCGATTCTCCTCGACTTCCCCGTGGGGCACAGGGGAATCGTCTGGCTGACCCCGTTGGAACGACCGCTGCTGGGATCCCGTGAAGCTGGCGATGCGTGCAACCTCCTTGGGATGCGTGTACACCCCGACCACGATTATGTCGCCGTCGGCATCGAAGAGGACATCGACCTGTGTCGACCCAGTCTCGGGGATGGAGGGAAATGCAAATACTTCCGTCCGGCCTGCAACGGAAACCATTGGGGGCTTACGCTACGGTTGGATACACTCAAAGCACAGTTGCGCGAAGCGGTCTCGGGCGAGGGCAGATGGCGGGTCAGAATCCGCTGTCGTTTTCCTCCAGTTGCAGCGGGGTGCGTGCAACCCACTAGTAGGATCTGGAGCCAGTACGTCAGTCGGGAGAGTATGGCTCTTCGCAACGCCAGCCCGCTCGCGTATGCCGACTTGGTGAGTGCTTGGGCAGGTACCCTCTAGTCGAATGGAATCCGCTAACTACGCAAACAACATGCGGTGGATTCTCGATTCGACTCCTGACCGCGTCTACGAGGTCATCGCCACGGTTCTGAAAGGTGGCCACTCGGACTACATACCGACCGAGGGAAAGGGAGGACCGATTGACGCTGTCGCCGCGTACTACTCCTCAATCCCGCCCGGAAACGACGCTGCTGTTATCAGGAATAGACTCCGAGTTGCTCTAGCTTCGTACTTCGACCGAGAGAAACCCTTCCGCAGGGATCCTGAGATCGCGGAACCCCTACTCAAGCTTGTCAAAGACATGGAGGCGACACAAGCGCTTGACAGGTTGGTGGGCCTGGCCACTGGAGCGGAGGCCCTTGGTGTTTCTCCCGCGGCGGAACCTCGGCTGAGGAGGCTCATCATCCACAAGGTCCTAGACCTGGGTCCAAGCGACGAGGATATTCGCAGGATCATCGACGGCAACATCACCAATCCGCAGTTCACTGCCATTTGTATGTCGGCGGCCGGACGAATGAGGTCCCGAGGCTCCTCGTTCCGAGAGTACCTTCCTGTGGCGATAGCGATCTGGAAAGCCCATCCCACAGTGGTGCAGCTCCCTGGCGTGGTAAGGGTCTTTCTATGCGGCATGGATCCGGCCTACTGGGTTCACTTTGGCAAACACTTCCTCAGGCTTAACGGAATCTCTCTGGATGACGTTCTCCAGCTACTGGATGAGGGGGGGCACGATCCTCTACCAAAGCGTAGCGACAGCGTAGAGCGGGCATTCGAGATAGAAATCCGCTCTCCCCTGAGACCGGCGTCTCCCCGACGTTCTACGTTCCTCTCAAACATATCGGAGACCGAGCACGATGCCATACGGAAGCTCTGGGCAAGAAAGACCTGTGTGCTTATGCCGGCGATTGCCGAACTTGCAGGTGAGATACGAGAGCAAGACGGCAAAACGCTCCCGGCGGGAATAGACATCGAGACGGACAGGTACATGTTCCTGCCGGATCTACTGGGTTCCTCTGCGCGACAGGACTAGGATGTCAAGACGCACCTGCAGCGCGCGCGATAACCTCAGAGCGAGCCTACGTGAGTACTGGGAGCTTGAGGACCGCACTGAGACACTTCCCGAGGTCATAGATGACCAGAGTCTCCTTGATGCCGGCTGGGAGCTCCACTTCATAGCGGATTTCTACCAGCTGTACAGCTTGGCCTATCCACCGGTCCTGGCAGTTAAGCCTAAGGTTGCTCCCGACGGCAGCATCCGGATATCGGTGAGCGTCCTACCTGAGGAGAAACGCTACGCGGTCTTCCGAGACCGACTCAGGAAGGCACTCCCGTTCTTTGCCACGATTCGAGTTGAGGCGCCAATCCTGATATCTCCGTACAAGCTCGAACTGACTGCCGCGCTCAACAGCCAACTCGAAGCTGCAATCAAGCGCCGCGTCCGCGATGTGGTCTGTAGCCCTGACTCACAGGCAGAGGTGGAGAGGATTGTGAAGGACTGGAAGGAGCAAGTCGAGAGCCTTAGGCGGGAAGATAAGAGCGCGGAGTCCCTTCAGGATGCAGCAGATCGAGGAGAGAGATTCTCGCTGTTGACGCAGCTTGGATTCTATGCGTTGACCCTCGCATCGGCCGCAGGGAATGATGTCCTCAGTTTCCTGCTATCTGACAGGGATCCGAAACCTCACGTGAGAGACCTCCCCGGCGAATCGCAGGAACTGCTGAGCAGCCTGAATCTCGAGCCGTGGCTCGAGGCGTTGGGGTCAATCCGCAGGGAGAAGAGGCTAGCGAACATTGTAGACGCGTCTGCCATCTCAATGGTCGTGAAGCTCAACGAGACTGCCAAGCGCGAGAATAGGACAGATGTTTACTTCCTGCTATCGGATGCATCCACGCTTCGGACGGTTCTTGGTCGACCGTACATCAAGAAACCTGAAGGCCCAAGCGGGATGCCCCCCCCTTGTTGTATCAGCGACGAGCGCTTCCGAAAATCCGGCTGCCGACGCACGCGGACATCCATACTGCGGACATCCAAGCACTTCGAGGAGTTCGCTCGTGCGTTCGACGAGGACCGACATCGCCGCAGAGAGAATCTCTTCAGGAGGAAGATATCGCTGCTGCAGCGAGTCCGCCCCATATCCACTCAGGTGCGGGATGTAATGCGCCTATGCCCGTGGGGTCGTTTTGGGCGCTGCACTGAGGACATCGCGACGCGCTGCAAGGACACAAGGGCATCCATCAGGGCGTTCCTGCGAACGGAAGAGGGTCTCAGCAACCTCGAGACGATTATCTCGAAGCACGCTGCCTTCAAACCACTACTGGCCTTCATGAACAAGTATCTGCTCAACGCCGAGTACACACCTCGCTCCATCATGACGCTCGATAAGTCCTTCTTCGCTTTCTTCAAAGACGAGTACGAACCCGCTGTGCTCAAGGACCTACATTCGGCATTGGAGAGGTACTCGCACGATACGTACAGGCACTTCGCCGAAGTAGCGAGGAAGAGCATAGACATTGCCGAGGACCCCACTGCATCTATTTGGTATCGGCTCAGACGCATGCGGGGTCTCGTTTTTGATGTGGCGTTCCGGGATAACGAACGGATACTCGCACTGACGAGACGCGTTCAGAACCCCGAGACCAATGATGGGAACCGCCTTGCACACCTGAAGGAATGGTACCGGGAAATGGTTCTTGTCATCACCGAGAAGCAAGATGACCCCCACGCGGCATTACTCAATGCAATCGTGCTCTACTGCTACGACTACTACGACGATTGTTCATGGCTTGCAGCACTCTGGCTCCGGCGATCCCGGGGCCGAGATGCCTCGGATTCCTTGAAGGAGCTGGAGACCGAGTTCTTCTACATGAACATGTCTGCTGAAGCCCGCAAGGCATTTGGGATTGAGAACCCGGCAGCGGCGAAAAGCAGCATACTTGCTGTAGTCACGAGGATAGATGCTTACATGAAGGAGCGGCGGCCGGGCAGCGACCCGCGGTTGCCATACTTGGCTGGCAAGATTCTTGGCCGCCAGCACCAGTTCGACAAAGAGCCCGGTGATACGGTGCTGACGAGGTCGCTCGAGTACACGGAGGCTGCACTCCGGGTCGTACAGTGCTCGTCTACTCAGGAGTACGCGACTCTGCTACTCTCCCTGTTGAATAACAAGCTCTATGTCCTCGTGAGGCTCAGCGATCCCACGCCGGATCAGCTAGCGGAGGCTGATCGGCTCTACGGGTATCTGGAACGAACATCGGAGGCCGGACACGGGAACTTCATTGAGACGTTCGCGAGCTACATGTACATGCGTGCTCGACATGCGCCTAGTATCCGAGCTCGGAAGGAACTGCTCAAGGAGGCAATCAATCTTCTAAGGCATGCTAACAAGCGAGCAAGGGAACAGTACATCAACAGACAGGAACAAGGCGTCTACCGGAAACAACTTAATCTCTGGAATAGGGAATATACCCGGGCATACGGCGACCCGACGACGTAGTACGGGGGAATAGCTACCCGGGATACTCCTGCGAAGAGCCACCTGTCAAGACCCGATCTGCCTCCTGCGGTCTGTGTTCGAATCCTTGCATGATTTCCGTCTTTCGTTTCTATCCGTCCTCCGCGTGATACACTGTCCAGTTCGAGTCTGGGATAAACCGATAAACCGGGACACTTCCCATATTTCTGCCCGACGCTGACCGCCAACGGCTGACGCAAACGGACAGAAATCGCGGCGGGGATGCCGCTCCTACAAGAACCGCTGACGGCGGTGTAAACGGAGAGCAAACGGTGACTGTAGCGCATTTCCGCCCCCGCCATGAGGATTGACAAGAAAGACGACCAGACGAAGTTGGATGGGTGGGAGATAAGTAATGCGTACCCGAAACCCCGGGACTCGCGTATCGGTCGCCGTGTCGGACACCGTCACGAGCACCGTGATGGGTGTCATGTCGGGCTTCGTGGCGAATGCCGTGACCGTTCTCGTCTGGAGTTCCGTTGCGGTGTTCGTGGCGGATTTCGTATCGAGTCAGGTGAGGACGAGCGTGACCGAAGTCGTGGCGAAGGTCGTGACGAACACCGTGTTGGATTTCGTGACGGATGTCATCAAGAGGAAGGTGACGATGCCGGTCTGGAGGGTCTTGTCGAGTCCCATAGCGAAGGCCATGTCGAAGGGGATGACGGGGTCCGTTGCCCCCCGGACGGTGGGCATTTGCAGGGACCAACGCTGTAACCCTCGCTTCGTCAGCATGTTATCGGCAGCGTTATGTTTTGGGCCATTCCGGTCTCTAACCCGGTCAGAAGCCTGGAGTTGCGGCCTGCCAGCCGCCGACCGCTGGCGTAATGCGTATTGCGTGAAGCGTTATGCGTGGGTGGCGTAATGCGTCTAACGCGTCATGCGGCGAATTGTGCTGAGCTTGATGTTCTATTTCATGGCGTAAGATAAGTTCTCGGTCACGCTCTGGCTCAAACTGAGCTTCGAACTGTGCTTGATTGTATGCTTCAAGCTGAGGACGTTGCTGTCTTTTGGACTGTCTTGCATTCTGTCCTTGCTGCTGTCGCTGCAACTGTCGAACGTGCTTTCGTTCATGCTCGGCTTTGCTGTGCAAACGACGTTCTTTCTGAAACTCCGGTTCAGACTTCGCGTCATGCTGAATCTGAAACTGGAATCCAGACTGGAATTGACAGCCGCCTCCCCAGCGACCTCCCCGCTGCCCTGGAGCAGCCGGGTCCGCTGCTCACTCCGCAGCCGACCCGGCAGCGGGGGTGCTGGAATTAGAGGAAGACAATACTAAATAGCTGACCGCGTACCGCCGACCGCTATCCGCTGACGGCAGAACAGAAATCGCGGCAGGGATGCCGCTCCCACAGCTCAGGAGAAATCCAAGTGACCAAGTCCAAATACCTATTCAAATCCAAATGACTCAATGCCTAACGGAGAACAAACGGTTACGTTAGCCTGTTCCCGCCTGCGGTAGTGCCGACGCCGGGTTTGTTTATTCGCGGCCCTGCCACGCGGTCAAGACCTGCTCTACCAGAGGCATAACCAGGGTGCGGGCATCCCAACGGTCATGGCCTCGGGCGAGCATCCGGTCGTAGTCGGTTTCAGTGTGACGGATGTGGGCGATGGCCGCGAGTTTCACCGCATCTTTGTCCAGCCGTTTTGCCGCCTGCGAACGACCAACCCGGCCGCTGTACTTCCGGCAGGCGTATTCGGCTATGGGTTTCTCTCTGTCTTGCGGACAGCAGGGGAACAGCTCGCGCACGCGCCGGGCGAAGCTCTCGACGTACTGGTGGTCGAGTTCGATTCTTCGCACCGCCTCACGTTCCCGCCGCCGTTCCCTGATTTCCTGGTCATCAAGGCATTCCTGCTGCGCTTTGTCCAGTGCTTCATCTTCCACGAGCAAGCCCTGACGTTCGTACCGCCTTCGAGCCCGGCTCCATTTCAGCACAACTGCGCTGAGCGTCGAATGCTTGCGGGCGCGTCTGGTCAGCGCAGCATTACCTGAAGGCAGAAAGACCAGATGGTCCAGGTCCGCGCAGGACAGGCAGAGGCAACCTTTATCTCTGTCCAGCGTGATCCAGGCCCTGGAGCCCAGTTGTTCGTTACACTCGCCGCAGACCGATTCCCGGCTTGAGATGAAAACTCTGAGACCGGCCGGAGCCGGTTGTTTCTTGCTGCTGGACTTACGGTCGTCCGGTGTCATTGCGCCGGCTCAGGGTTGGCTACATGCATCACACCTAATTGTGTCTTCAGACGAGCTTGCGTCAAGGCCGGACAGGTGCCGGGCACGAGCGGCGATAGCAGCCGGTTTCCGCCCGCCGCTATCCGCCGGCCGCATACCGCTGAAGGTGGAAAGGGTTCCAGTGTGAATTGCTTCCCTTGACGAGCTTGGCGGTTAACCCAATTGCGAATGACGAATTACGAGTGTCGAACGAAAGGCAGCGGAAGATTGCCGCAGTCGCTTCGCTCCTTCGCAATGACAGCGGGGTCTGCGGTTTTGCCCTCATCTGTGTTTATCTGTGGTTAGGTTTCCTCTTGGCGGTCAACCGAATTCCGAATGTCGAATTACGAGTGTCGAATGGCCGAGGAGGATTACCGCGCCCGCCAAAGGCGGATGAGCCATCGGATGGCACCTGCGAAGGACGCAGAGCGCAATGACCTGAGAAAGAGCGGGTCAAACTGAAACGGTTATGTTGAAGACCTGGATGAGATGGACAGGCTCGACAAGCAGATGTAGAGAAATAGAATAGGCGAGTTGGCAAAGAGAAGAGTTCCTTTTTCCGTTCTGCTGGCATTGTCCCTGGTCGCCTTTTCCGGTCTGGGATTCGAGATTTCCATAACGAGAATCTTCTCGTTGGTCTTTTCCCATCACTTCATATTCCTTTCCTTGTCGGTAGCGATGTGTGGACTGGGCCTCGGGGGATTTGTCGCATCTCTGAGGGAGTTCAAGAAGAAGGACCTGGCAACCGTATCCCTGCGCCTTGCGCTGTTCTTTCCCCTGTCAATCGTCATACCGTTCAAAGTTACGTTTCTTCTATCCCATCCGTTTCTTCTGTCTTTGTCGTTTCTTCCTCCTTTTGTTCTTACCGGGCTTTTCGTGTCCCTGGCGTTCAGGTTGTTCCACCCGTTCAGCGGAAGTCTGTACTTCTCTGACTTAACCGGCGCGAGCATCGGGGCCCTTGCTATCGGGCTTCTGCTGGCACTCTTCAGCCCAATCAACGTCATTTTTCTGTTCTCGTTCCTCATCCTGCTCGCTACCATTCTGCTTTTGCGCAAACCCTTTCCAGTCATCTTTCAGGCCCTGCTTGTTCTGTTTCTCGTTCTGAACCGGGGCCATCGACTGCTGGACATCCCGTATCAGCACATCCCTGAAAGTAAAGATACAAAGATGCTGATTAAGGTTCTGAAGGATGAGAAGACAGGAGCGGTGATAGAGAAAACTTACTGGAATCCTTCTTTCAGAACCGATGTTGTTTACAAGGCAGCCTTCCCGCATACGAGGGAGGTTTTTGTGGATGGTGGCGCACCGACACTTCTCCTCAGATTTGGCGGGGACCTGGATTCCTTGAGTTGGCTGAAGAGCAGTCTCAGTTTCTTCCCAATGCTTGTAGCCGAGAAAGGGGAGATGCTGAGCATCGGGCCGGGCGGCGGCGCGGACATACTGCTCGGGTTGATTGCCGGCTTTGAGAGAATCGAGGCGGTTGAGGTGAATCCTGACATGCTGAAAATCCTCAGAGCTTATGACGAGTTCAGCGGCCGAATCATCGAGAACGAGAAGGTGGAATTCTCAATCGGCGAAGGAAGGAACTATCTGAAAAGAACGGACAAATCCTACGACCTGATATTTCTGGCCCTTGCCCAGACCGCAACTTCAGCCAAAACAGGACTGCCCCTGGTTGAAAGCTATCTTCACACACGCGATGCTTATGTGGACTACCTGTTCCACCTGACCGCGAAAGGGGTGGTTGCGTTTATCTGTGACCAGGGTTTGTTTCTGCAGAGGACGGTGTTCAATGCGCTTCTCGCTTTGAGAGAAACCGGCATCGGTCTGGCCGAGGCGAAGAACCATATCATAATTGTATCCAACCCGAGCGTGGACTCACCGTACAGACACCTTCTGCTTCTAAGAAAGGCTCCATTCAGTCGGAAACAGGCAGAGGACATCCGGCAGATGGCAGAAGCAAGGGGATTTGTCCCGGGCTGGTTACCTTACATCCACGAGCGGATGGCGGTCAGTTTCTCTTCGCCCGAGGAGATGACAGAGGTTGTCAATGAGATAAGGGCGAGGCGGGGAATAGACATCGGTTTTACCACGGATGACAGGCCTTTCTTCTACGACCTGTTGCCCGGGGTGCCCTTTTTCCTCTACTGCCTGTGCATTGCTACGCTGCTGATTTCTCTGGGCGTGGTTTTCCTCAGGAAGAACAGGAGACTTCTTGTTTTCGGTCCTTATTTCATGCTGCTGGGTGCAGGATTCATGCTGGTTGAGGTTTCGCTGATACAGAAGTTCCTGTTCTTTCTCGGCTATCCATTGACAACCTTTTCTGTAATCCTTTTCAGCCTGCTTCTGGGCTGCGGGGTCGGAGGGTTCCTTGTCCAGAAGATGGAAAACCCGTTCAGGAAGGTTCCAAAGGTTCTGCTTGGTCTGTCCCTGCTCATCTTGGTGATTTTTCTGGGTCTGGAAAGACTCTTCCTCTTGGCCTTTTCCTTAAGCGACACGCTGAGGGCCGCTGTTTCCTTCGCGATACTTATGCCTCTTGGGATTCTTCTGGGAATGCCGTTCCCAGCAGGGATGAGAGAAATGGGAAGGGTTTCTCAGCGTGACATCGGGCTGATGTGGGGGGTAAACGGGTTGATGTCTGTGTGCGGAAGCTCTCTGTGCATCATAATCTCAAAGAGCTTCGGATTCAGATATTCGCTCCTTTCAGGTCTTCTTGTGTATGTAGCTGTCCTGTTGCTGAGCCTGAAGCTTTCCAAGAGGTAAGATGAGGATGACACCCTGCGCAGCGCAAGGGTGTCACCCTTTAAGAGGTGCTTACGGTTCCAGGGACTCGGCCAGGAGTTCGGCCACGTCCAGAACCTGGATGTCCAGGTTCATGGTCTTGACGCTGTCTTCAAACATTGTCAGGCAGTAAGGGCAGGCAACAGCCAGGATTTGAGCGCCGGTGTCGGCTGCCTGTTTTGCGCGGACGTCGGCCAGCCTTTCGCCTTTGGGCCATTCGAGCCAGAGGCCACCACTTCCGCCGCCGCAGCATACGCTGTTCTCGTGGTTGAATTCAGGGATTTCGACCAGTTCCAGGCCCGGGATGTTCTTCAGGACCTGTCTTGGCTCTTCATAGATGTTGTTCTGGCGTCCGAGTGTACAAGGGTCGTGATACACCACCCGTTTGTTCAATTCTTTCTTCGGGGTGATTTCGCCTTGCTCGATGAGCCGGGCAAAGAGTTGGGTCATGTGGATTACCTGGCAGTTCCCGTCCAGCTCCGGGTAATCCTTTTTGAAGCTGTTGAGGCAGTGCGGGGAAGTGGTCAGCAGTTTCTTTGCGCCGGTTTTCTCAAACAGCTTGATATTGGATTCAGCCACCTGCTTGAATGCCTTTTCCGCGCCGGCTTTTCTAATTGCTTCGCCGCAGCAGGACTGCTCGTTGCCGAGGATGCCGAACGATACACCGGCTCGCTTGAGTATTTCTGCGGTTGCCTGGGCGATTTTCTGGCAGCGCGGGTCATAGTCCACAGTGCAGCAGGTGAACCAGGCGTATTCCATTTCCGGCTGGAATGCGGGCAGGTCCAGGTCTTTTGCCCAGTCGGTCCGTTTCTCTGGGGGCTGGCTTAAGGGATTACCGTTGCTGTACAGGCTGGAGATGGTGGTTCTGAGCGGCCCGGGCACGGATTCGCTTTCGACCATGATACGCCGGACCGCACGCAGCATGTCCGCGATGTTCAGGCCGCGCGGGCATTGGTCATAACAGGCGTCGCAGCCCACGCACCGGTAAAGCTCGGTGACTTCATGGGCGATTACGTCTTTGTCCTCAGAGTTCAGAACCGCACCCAGCTTGATGTTCTGGGCAAGTTGGTAGACCAGGAAGTCAACGCCGTCTACCTGGTACCACGGGCAGAGCGCTGCGCACATGCCGCACTGGTAGCACTTGAGCGCTTCTTTGCTCCCGTACTCCAGAATCAGGTCCCTGATTTCAAAGTCAGGGATGAGGAGGTCGCCCATGCTAGCCGGCTACCTTGAGGTTGTTGAACCTTACGGCTTTCGGGCCGTAGTAGGAGCCGTGCCGGAGGGTTTCTTCTGAATAGTTGACGTCAGCCAGGGCCTGGAAGAAGTTGCCGACCAAGAGCCCGCCCTTGAACGGAACGACTTTTCCGTCTTTGCGCAGTTCCCCAAGCCGGATTTCACAGGCAAAGTCGCCGCTGGTGAAGTCCACGCTCCAGTCTGAGAAGGCTCTGACTACTATTACCGGGCCGTCCATCAGGTGTTCGGTTTTGTGCTTTCCGGGCGCGATGACCATGTTGCAGTCGGGCAGGGCAGGGCCGATTCCCTTATCAAGCAGGCCGAGGTATTCGACGTATTTGCGCAGACCGCGCAGGCCTTCGTAGTTGCCGTCTTTGACCAGGGTGACTTTGCGGGCCGGGGTAGCGTCATAAGCGGAGCAGACTTCTGAGCTGTGTCCGAACGGCAGAAGCGGGTCAGCCACCATGGTCAGTTTCTCGCCTTTGATGTCAGTGTCACCGGTGACCGGTTTCCCGTGTTCGTACCGGGACGATTTCTCGAATACGAAACGGGCATTGGCATGGAACAGCACCGGGTTGCTTGTGAACACATCAGCCGCGGCTTCGGCCAGCAGGACCACCGGGCCGGAGAAGTCGGGCGGTTTGCCGGCCAGGGCTATGGCGCGGGCGTTGCCGGCGCACAGTTCCGCGATTGTCTCAGGATTCAGGTCCTGGAATCGGCGAGCATGAAGCCGGGCCGTGTACTCGCCGATATGCCGGTCATCAGGCCGGGCCACGAAGCAGATTTCAGTATCAACTCTGGTCTTGGGATAGTTCAGGTTCACGCCGGTGCTGGTGGCAACATGGGCCTGAGTGCGGTGGACGAACAGCTCCAGGTTCGATACCTGGACCGATTCTTTTTTCTGTGCGGCTGCGATGACCGTGTTGTTGAATTCCTGGACCTGGGACAGGAGCTCGGGCTGGGATGCGCTCATGAGGTCCGGGTCGGCCAACTCCACTTCGGGGTATTCGGACGAGCCCGGAGGCAGGGAGTAGGGTTGGTTTTTCTGGCTCTTGGCACCGGCGACCAGGGGTGTGATGGTCTGGTGCAGTGCGGACTCATCGTCTGAGAGCAGTTGGCCGATTGCCTCGCCCATATAGGTCTTGCCGTCGTGTTCGGATTCTGAATAGACCACGAGCCAGATGTCCTCGGTCGGAGCTGAGATGACCTCGCGCGGGTCGGGATTTGGAATCTGGTGCAGTTTGCCGTCCTTGACCGTGACCAGGTTCGGGAGACGGATAATGGTAGTTGCCTCGTTCTGATACCGGCGCAGGAACCAGTGGGCAATGCCTTGTTCTTTGTTCAGGACCGCCTTGATTTTGTCAATATCCATTCTCTACCCCAGTTTCATCCGGCACCGGACGTACGGACCGCCGGTGGCAACCCTTACCACTTCTTTGTGGCCTTTGCCGCAGTAGCCGGCTGAATCCATAACCAGTTCGGTAGTCAGGCCGTCAACGCTTGCCAGGACGTCGGGCACGTAACCGGTCATCCCGACCTGGTAGAAGATGCGGCCGGTCAGCTTGCCTTGTTTGATTTCGCGGCCCCGCAGCGCCTGAAGTTGGACACCCCAGCCGAGCGGGTCTTCCATGCCGCTGGTCATTTTCTCGAGCAGGACCCCGGCATCTGTGTCCTGAATCAGCTCGTCCCGGGTCATTCCGCCCTTTTCCCTGGGCAGGGGCTCGAAATAGGTGTTTGTCATCCGGGCGTAAATCGGGTGGTCGTAGTTCTCGAGCCGGCCGCTCGGGGACAGCTTGAGCCCGGGCATGTGGTCTTTCATTATCAGAAAGGAGTACCGGTCGGTCATCATCGTGGGCTGGAGGATGCCGTTCTTGACCAGGACCACGGGCTCGGTTGCGAGCACGCCGTCGTCCGAGAAGAATATGCTGCCGTTGTGGCCCTGCCGGCCTGGGAAGTCGGTGATATTGACAAGGTCAGACCCGACCCGCTTGCCGATGAAAAAGCTGGCCCGGGCCGCACCGCGCATCATAGTGTCCAGTTCACAGCCGTGGCCGAACGATTCGTGGGCCAGGGTGCCGGCAACGTCCGGGTCCAGGATTACGCGGTGCTCGCCCGGCCGGACCTTTCCGGCCAGCAGGTGCTCGATGGTTTCACGCGCCACTTTCTCGGTTTCAGAGTCTTCAATCCGGCTCGTCGAGTCCCGAGTGCCGACAGCGAAGTGGTAATTCATGACCTGGCGCTTGCCATCGCTGCCGAATGTGACCAGAAACAGGGTGACGGTGCGGACGTCAGAGGAGAGGAGCCGGGAGGCGTTGCAGAAAATCCGGAACTCCCGGCGGAATGAGTAAGCTGCCTGAGCGTTGACGATGCGCTTGTCAACACCGGTCAATGTCTCATACAGATGCGCGCAGATGTCCTGCTTGGTCTTATTGTCGACAGCGTCCGGGTCCTGCTCGAATTCGGTGGTGAAGTGTTTGTCCAGTTCGGGCTCAGGGGCTGGAACCGGACCGTCCTTAACCGTGACCGATTGGGCAAGGTCCCGAGTGAGTTTCATCAGATAGTCCTTGTTGGTCAGCCGGTTGGTGGCAACCGAGTGAAATGTGGCGCCGTCCCACACCGATAGTCTGATTCCGGGCCGGGGCGGTCTCGGGTTGACGGTCTCCTCGCTCTTGGACTTGACCACAGTGAGTCCACCCGCCCGGGTGACCAGGGCGCTGGCATAAGGGACTGATTTCTGCGCTTCAGCCACCAGTTCGGGCAGGAATTGCCTGAGTTCTGTCAATTCAGGTGGTAGGGAGTTTTCCATGTTCTACCCTTCTATGGAGGTGTTAATCAGCCAGATGGCCTTTTTCCTCGTATTGCTGGAACAGTTGGCCCCAAGGGGTTTCCTTGCGCCAGCGTTCATAAATCCTCTTTTCTTTAAGGGGCCAATGGATGTAATCGTATCCCGACCATAACGTTGTTCATACTTGCGTTAATATACAAAGTCTATAAAATATTCGTTAGAGTGAAAGAACTACTTTGCGAGCTCTGGAGGACAAATGGCTAAATGGCTTGTCACCGGTGGGTCCGGTTTCTTGGGAATCAACTTCATAAGATATTTGGTGGGGAAAAATGATGAGGTCATTTCCTTAGACAAGGAACCTTTTGATTATCCTGATATGAAAGGCAAAATTAGAGCGGTATTGGGCGACATCAGGGACAAAAAAGTTGTTGACGAATGCATGGAAGGTGTTGATGTGGTGATGCATGGAGCTGCCGCGTTGCCGCTCTATTCGAAACAGGATATTATGACCACCAACATTGACGGGACAAGGTTGATATTGCAATCTGCTTATGAACATGGCGTTAAAAAGGTCGTCTATATTTCGTCCACTGCGGTCTATGGCATCCCTGACCATCATCCCATTTATGAAAAAGACCGACTAATCGGCGTTGGGCCATATGGCGAGTCCAAAATAAAGGCAGAAGAAATCTGTCAGGAGTTTCGGCAAAAGGGTATGTGCGTCCCGGTAGTGAGGCCAAAATCTTTTATCGGCCCCGAACGACTTGGCGTATTCGCAATATTTTACGAATGGGCGAGTGAGGGTAGAAGCTTCCCCATGATCGGCAAAGGCAATAATCGCTATCAGCTTTTGGATGTTGAGGATTTGTGTGAAGCTGTCTATATGCTCGGGACAGCTACAGACTATGACAAGATAAATACCGTTTTCAATATAGGCGCTGAGGATTTCACCACTATGCGCGAGGATTATCAGGTTGTTCTGGACTACGGGGGCTATGGCAGAAAGATTAAACCTTCTCCAGCCTGGTTTGTCATTTTCGCCCTGACGGTGCTGGAAAAACTGCGGCTATCATCCCTTTACCCGTGGGTGTACAAAACGGCCTCAAAAGATTCCTTTGTATCGGTGGAAAAAGCGAAGCGGATTTTGGGTTTTGTGTCCAGGTATTCAAATAAGGATGCGCTCCTTCGTAATTACAAATGGTATCTTGAGAATAAACAAAATTTAGCTTCCAGTCCTGGCATTTCGCACCGTGTTCCATGGAAACAGGGCATTTTGAGGCTTGCCAAAGTTTTCTTTTAACTCTTCTGGTAGATGGTCTATTTTGGGCAGGCGTGAGACCTGCATCATGGGAGTAGTCTTCGGGTCGAGGTGCTTGTCAGCCTCGGCCAGCTTGAGCAACCGACGATAGTCATCCAAGACCGATTCCGGTCTTGTGAAAAGCACGGCGACTTTGGCTCGGGTCTTCATAGTTGTTAGATTATAGTTGTTAGTGGGGCAGACTGCAACCGAATGTCGAGTACGGGTAATGTCATCGGTCACTGACCGACCGCTCTATTGCAGCAAGATTCGCCACGGTCTGGGCTTTGCAGGAGCTGGTTGATGACGGGTCAGTCCATTCCGGGTGCATTTGATAGGCCTGTTCTATGAGCCTGTGGACTGAGGTGTGGAATTCTGCCAGTCTGAGCCAGTCTTTCAGAGTACTGTACTCGTTGTACCCGCCGGTGCCGTTCACGAACTTCGAGAATTTCGGGTCATGATTGGACCGGTTCCACATCACTTCTGTCAGGATGTTTGCCAGTCGTGTCAGGTCCTGGGCTCCAAACAGATGGTCTTGGTGGTATGCTTCGATTGTGAATGAGAGGTCGAGGTTGGCGTGCGATATGTCTTCGTATCTGGGACTGGGATTGGTTCGAGGGCAGTAATGCCACAGGTAGGCGTTGTGCTCGGACCAGTATGCCAGTTCCTGCTCGAAAAGCCGGGCCATGGAATCTGGAACCAGGGAATAGAACGCGGGTGGTGTCTGGTGAGAGGCAGGCAGATAGTGTGGCGATTTGGAGATGTCGTCGAGAATCAGCAGCAACTCGCCAAACGCCAGGAACTGGTTGACCGGAACCATGCTCCAGCCACCGAACGAAGCCAAGTCGCAGCCTTGTCCCCGGGTTGCACCCCAGTTGTGATGCCATTTGGCGATGATGTGGTTCTGAATTCTGTCGAGATAGGTGCGGGCCTTTTCCAGGAAACCGGCACGAAGTTCAGGGGTGTTGAACACAAGCCGGATGAAACGGGCGACCGGGATACAGATGTGGCCGTCGTGCACCAGGTATTCCTGATACCGGCCGGCCGAGTCATACAAGGTTGTGCCCCAGCCGAGATAACCATCACGATAGCCAGGCCAGCAATTGTCGTCATCGGGCGCATCCCGCATGAGCGCAAACATGGTGTCGGTGTGATTGACAAGACGGCTCAGCCACAAAGTGTCCTGGGTCGCGGAGAACATCGTCAGGTAGGACTGGAGCAGGTAAGATTCCCACCAGCACAGGTTTGCTGAGTTATTATCGCCGTAGCAGCGGAACTGATTTACATCATGCCAGGCGACAAAACGGTCGGTCCATTGCCAGGCCTGGGCCTGCGACCCGCTAAGACCAAGTAGCGTGAAACAGAAACAAGCCACTAAGGCACAGGATGACGCTATGCGCCAGCCAGAAGAGAACAGGGAATTCCTTTTCCTGTTTCCGCCGAAAGCGGCGGGGATGTCCTTAGTGTCTGTGTGGGGAAAGGTCTGCATCTCGGTTCCTCTGTTTGGCGGTTGTCTGGAGCCAGGCGTCAGGTCATGGCTGAATGTCCCAGGGATACGGGATTCGACCACCCAATATCCGGGCCGGCGGTTTTCTCCGGCTTCTGCCAGGGATTATGTGAATCACGGGACCGCCACCTGGCCAAGCTAGAGTGCTGACGTAGCTTCTCAGCCCGTCCGAAAAGGAACCTGGCCGGCGATGGCGTCCGTCCTTGCCAGACGACGCTGCCATCATAGGTCTGTCATCGATACCGGGTAAGCCCGGAACTACTCGCGGATTCAACATCCTAACCTCCCTACGCTCCGTGTGGAAGCGCTGCTCCCCCGGCTCGAAGTTTACTCAGCTATATTGTCAGTAATTGAGGTAGGGTCCCAAAGACTCGGTTTGGTGACTCGCCGCTACCTCAGCCTCAATAAAATTATACCAGCAACAGCCGCAAAGTCAAACTCGTCATCATCCCCAGGAACTGAATCATCCCCAGGAACTGAAATAGAGCCACGAAGATACGAAGAACACGAAACGGAGAAGCAGCAGTGACGCAGGACGCATTACGCACGAGGCCAGACGCCAGCGTCAAGCGTTGAGCGTTATGCGTCGAGCGTGAAGCGTGCTTTCGTGGCCAATCCTATATCGGTTTTCGGGTCATCTCACCACTGAGGGACGGCCCGGTAGAGAAATCCAAGTGTCCAAATCCAAAGTTTCAGTCAAGTCCAATCACCACGATGCAATACGCTTTACGCAATAAGCATGACGCATAACGTTTGACGCTGGCCTCCGGCGTGATGCGTAGCGCATAATGCATAATGCGTATAGTGCGTCATTGGTCGGCCCAGATTTTCTTGACGCGGGTTACTGGCAGAAGTATAATATACCGTAACGCCAAACGGAGGATTAGGTGCTTAATGACCCCAAAGTTGTCAGGCTTTTTGAACTCCTGACTGAAGCAGAGACGCCGGCCCTGGAGCCGGTGTTTGCGCCTTGTCGGGACGGCTGGGTAAGATATCCGGCTGTCGAAGAGCATCTGGGGGTCGACCCGGACTTCACGGTCAGATTCCTAGAGGACCTGCACCGGCTGGGTTATCTGCACAAGAAGTTCCACGACAGGGTCCAGTTCTGTCCGGCATGCAATTCTCAGGACCTAAAACTGAGTGCCTTTTGCCCGAAATGCCATTCAGCGCATCTTGTGCG
The DNA here is from genome assembly GCA_030612625.1 of Caldifarciminota bacterium. Lineage (GTDB taxonomy): Bacteria > Hydrothermota > Tepidihabitantia > Tepidihabitantales > Tepidihabitantaceae > UBA3079. Next base: position 11,534 of record JAUWNN010000005.1, on the reverse strand, counting down.
CAAGGTCCTGCTGGAGCACAAGAACTGCGGGTATATCGGTCCAGAGGAGGATTTCGGCCGCGGTGAGTCCCGGCTCTGCCCCAAGTGCCGCGTGGAGTTGGTTCTGGTGGGCAGCGATTACCAGAGTCTTGGGAATCGGTATGTGTGTGGTGATTGCCATGAAGTGGTGGAGAATCCGGAGGAGAAGTGGATGTGTCGGGCCTGCCGGCGGTTCTTCGAGAAGCAGGACATCCGGGAGTTGGTGCTTTGCCGCTACGAAGTCAACCAGGAGCAGTTGTCCAAGCTGAGAGTGGAGCGGATACCCAAGGCGCGCGTGCGTGAGTTTCTGACCCGTGAAGGATATGAAATCCAGGAGTCGGTGCATGCGACCGGCCGTTCCGGTGCCGAGCATGAGATTGACCTCTTGGCCACAAAACGGTCCGGTCCTTTGGAGCATCGCATTGTCGTGGGGTTTGCCAGTGCCGAAAAAGCGGTGGACTCCGAGGAAGTGATTAAGCTCTACGCCAAGGCATACGACGTGGACGCTCAGGACATTATCCTTGTCGCCTCGCCGAAGCTGAGCGATGATGCCCAGCATTTTGCCCGCCACTATCACATCAAGGTATTTGACGCCGAGCAGGTCAATCGCTCGGATGTGAGCATTTCGGTATAGGTCCAATTCCCGACATCAAACCTGTTCGAACAGTCAACCGGGCTTGATACCGTAATGACGAATTCTCCGAGAACCGCGCGCCGCTTTTTTGTCTGGGCCGCGATTCTGTCACTGTTCCTTGCCCAAGTGACCAAAGTGCTGGCGTACGGACTGTTGCACGAGCACGTGCCTTTGCGTGTGTTGGGCAATGTGCTGCGATTCTCGCTTACCTCCAACCCTCGGGGGTTGTTCGGGCTGTCTTTCGGGCCGCCGATTGTCTATTTCCTGCTCCCGGTTCTGGGTATTGGTCTGGTGGTATATTTCGCGCTCCGGTCTCCGGATTGCTGGCTGGCAACTGCGTACGGAATGGTGCTCGGGGGTGCGATTGGCAATCTGGTTGACCGGTTGAGGCTGGGGTACGTAATTGACTTCATTGATGTCGGGATGCGGGGATGGCGATGGTACACATTCAATCTGGCCGACGCATTTGTGGTGACTGGCATTTTTGTGCTGCTGGGCCGGGAGGTGTTTGCTGCGCGCCGGCCGCGACCGGCTCCCAGTCCAGAGCCAGAAATGGAGGGCAGTGATGAGAAAAGTCTATCTGGACAATAACTCAACGACAGCAATCGACCCGCGCGTGGCCGAGGTAATCAAGCCGTATTTGAGCCATGTTTTCGGGAATCCGTCCAATATGCACAGCTTTGGCCGCGAATGCGCCAAAGGTCTGGTCAATGCCCGCGAGCAGGTGGCACAGTTTCTGAATACCGAACCGCAGGAGATTTACTTCACCGGAAGCGGGACCGAGTCAGACAACTGGGCGGTGAAAGGGATTGCGTTTGCCCGGCGCGAAAGTGGAAACCATATCATATGCAGCCCGATTGAGCACAATGCGGTCATTGGAAGCTGCCGGTATCTGGAGACTCTGGGTTATCGGGTCAGCTATTTGCCGGTGGACGAATACGGGATTGTGAGCCCGGAAGATGTGCAGCAGGCAATCACAAAAGAGACGGTGCTGGTGACGGTGATGCTGGCGAACAATGAGATCGGCACTGTTGAGCCGGTCAAGGAAATTGCTGCAATCTGTCGCGAAGCCGGGGTGACATGTCATACCGATGCGGTGGCCGCTGCCGGCAAGATTGAAGTGGATGTCCGTGAGCTTGGTGTGGACCTCCTGACTATCTCAGGACATAAGCTTCACGCACCTAAAGGAGTCGGTGTGCTATATGTCCGTGAGGGAATCAAGATAGCTCCCCTTGTTCATGGTGGACATCATGAGCGTGGCAGGCGGGCCGGTACCGAGAACGTAAGCGGCATCGCCGGTCTGGGCAGGGCGTGCGAACTCTTGAGCAAAGAATGGCAGGAAAGTGCTCTTCGAATGGGCCGGCTCCGGGATAGACTGGAGCAGGGAATTCTCAAGCGGGTTCCAGAGGTCAGGCTCAACGGCCATCCAGAGCGCCGGGTACCGAACGTAACCCACCTGAGTGTCGGTTATATTGAAGGTGAGGCCCTGCTGCTGGATCTTGACCTGGAAGGGATTGCAGTGGCTTCGGGTTCGGCTTGCTCTTCGGGTGAGTCAGAACTGTCGCCTACCTTGAAAGCAATCAGTGTGCCCCCGCTGTTCAGGAATTCACCAGTTCGCTTCTCCCTGGGCAAGGAAACGACCGAGCAGGACATTGACTATACACTTGAGGTCTTTGTGAAAGTCGTTGAACGGCTGCGGGATATCTCGCCGCTGTGGAAGAAAAGGCCTGTCGGCTAAACGTCAAAGACCACGGTCGCGCAATACCCATCATTGGTTGATTCAAGTCGGTATTCGTGGTAGGTGGGTGTCTTAATCTCAATCTTCAGCCCGTGCCGCTCGGGGTCGTAGTCTTCGCCGGACAGCTTGGCGGTAACCCTGCACGGTTCGGCCTCAGTTACTTCCGTGACATCCACCCGGGCGACGGCAAAAGACCGTGTGGAGAATAGAAACAGGAGTTCGCGCAGCCAGTCGAGAAACAGCTCAGCAAGGTCCGGACTTGCAAGCTCAACAGTTCTGGTTTTCTCAGGCTTGATGCCGGAGCGGTCAAGCATTATGTCGAAAAGGCAGAATGCTGCGTTGGTGAACAGTTCAGGCAGTTGTGCCCCATAGATTTCGACTTTGAGGTCTGAGGTGTGGTCGAGTTGCCGGTAGGGTGGGTGCAAGGGTCGGCTAGTGTTTCAGAAACCGGAGTGCGACTGTCGTGCCCTTGCCGGGTTCGCTTTCTATTTCCACGGTCCCGCCGTTCGCGCCGATAAGCGACCTTGCGACGGTCATACCCAAACCGGTGCGTTGGGGAGAAGTAGTGAACAGCGGCTCAAACACGCGGTTGCGGATTTCGTCTTTCATTCCAGTTCCGGTGTCGGATATCTCAATCCTGAGTTCTTCGTTAGTCTGTCTGCAGGTCACTTTGATGGTGCCGGGATCGGGCATCGCCTGGATGCTGTTGGTTATGATGTTGGTGATCGCTTGGCGGAGCTGGTCCGGGTCGCAGAAGAGCGTTGTGTGAGGCGCTATTGTCCGCTCGATTTTGATGTGCTCAGGTCTGGTAGTGCGTTCGACAGCCACAGCTACTATCACCTCAAGGTCCGAAACCTCCCGCTTGGGCGCCTGAGTTGAGGCGAGGCTGGCGATATTCGCTACGATTCTGGTCAGGGTTTCCACTTCGTTCAGCAGGATTCCCAGGTGGCGGCGCACTTTCTCGTCCGCGGCCGTACCGAGTTGGATGTTCAAGAAGTAAACCGCATTGCGGATTACACTCAGAGGTTGACGCAACTCTCCGGAGAGTCCTGAGGCAACCTGACCCAAAATGGCAAGCCGTTCGGCTTTGAGACGTTCTGCATCAGGATTCAGGTCGGGCTGCGGGGCGGGTTTGTTCTCCGCTTTCTTCATAGGTTTTCCACTTGGCAACTCGGATTCCACAAGTGCAGTGTAAGTATCGCGGCTCGGGTTGTCAACCGGCAGAAAGGCCCACAGAGAACCCAGAATTCAGAAGTCAGAAACCAGAATGCAGAACGCCGAACCAGGACCGGCCGCGTTGCGCCATCGGAATCGGGACAGGGATGTTCCTCGGAAGATTGCCGCGTCGTTTCGCTCCATGCCTCGGGGACATCGTCCGCGCCGTGCGCAATGACTGGGGAAATGGACAGGCGGAACACCAGAATCCTTGCTCTGCGCCCTCGCAGGTGCCGTCCGACGGCTCAACCCTGGCCCCCTTTATTCTAGCGGCTGACCAGTTTGCTGCCGGTGGCGGCGTTGCCTTGGCCGTCGGCCGCCCAGACCGCAATAGTATTCTCGTCCGGCTCCAGTTCTATGGTTACCTGGAAATTTTCTTCAGGTGAGTCGAAAATCAGGTCGGTAGGCTCAGCCGGTTGCCAGGGGCCGGCATTTACCGCAACCCGGCATCCGGCAATGGGTGATGACCGGTCTCTGACCGAGAAGCTGAGCCGGTTGCCTTTGAGCTTCATGTCCGTGACCTGGGGCGGGGTGTTGTCAATCAGGCAGGGCAGGGTGACTGTTTCTGAGTTCCGTGCCGATTCGGTCGGCCGGGAAGCACGGTCCGATGCTTCCAGCTTGAACCGGTACCAGCCGTCGGGCAGAGTCCTTGTGTCCAACTGGTGGCTGGAGCCGGTCAGGTCCTGAGCAACCGGTTTCCACCTGGTTTCCTTTTCTTCTTTGAAGTGAATCTGGAATAGAAGCGAGTCCTGGTCCGGGTCTTCGGCCTCCCATGTGAGCTCCCGTACCGGAGATGCGTTTCCCTGACCGGCCTGCTCCAGGGTCAGGCTGCTTATTTCGAACTTCGTGACAACCGGGGGCCGGTTCGGGATTTGATAGTACAAGTCTACCTTTTCGAGCCTGGGTGTGAGATTCGGGAAGTCGGTTGAAAAGCGGGCGCGCCACTGAACGAACCTGCCGACCGGGGACTGAATGAGGCCTTTTGCTTCCTGCCATTCGCTCCAGCTTGAGTCCGGGGTTTCCGAATTGCCGGACCGGGTGTCGAATTCCAGTTCGGTTCCAGCCGGGATTTCGGCCCGGGTTCTGATTCGACTGAACCGGGCCGGACCTTCGCAGTCATGGGGGTCGGACAGGATATAGCCTTTTTGAGCAAGTGCCTGGTCCAGAGCAAGGATACCGGCCGGACCAGCGGTTCCAATCCAGGTGCGGTCTAGACCAGGGACAAGGCATATTGTCTGAGCCTGAGAAGCCCTCTGCAGAATCGAGTGACGGCCCAGGCTGTCCAGTTCATAGACCATGCCGTTGGTGCCGGTTGCCACCAGCAGGGATGGGGACATGATTCCGTATCGTGTCCCCATTAGAATGTCGAAGACTGTGGACTCCGGGCAGGTCCATTCCCAGCGCAGGATACCATCGGTCTGGACGCAGAGAACCGCCGGGGCTGAGTGGTCTTCGTTGTTGTTCTCACCCGGATTAGCCGCGATGTAGACACGCCTGACGCTCTGTGCTTCACGCGTAGAGCGCCGGCTTACGGTGGCCAGAGCACGGATTTCATCAAAGGGGGTGTCGTAAAGGACCGAAACTTCGGGCTGGGACTGCCCGTGCCCGAACTTGAGCCGGTAGACAATGCCGTCGGGCGTAGTGCCTACGAGTAGTTCTTTGCCTGGTTCAAGCCAGGCCAGAGCGGTAAGATGGGCCTGGGGAGCGGTGAAAACAAGCTTTCCTTTGCCTGAGCGGGAAATCCGGTAAAGCTTGCCATTGATGCCGGTGGCACAGTAGAGGTTGCCATCGGGCCCGGGCAGAAGGCTGAAGATGTAGTCCTGTTCCGTGGCGAAGAGTTCTTCAGGGGCTGCGCCCGGCCGGATGCGGAACACGGTTCCGTCCGGGGTAAGGCCGAAGTAGACGTTGTCCAGGTCGTCAACGCACAGGGCAAGAATCTCGCCGGTTTCCGCATCGAATACAGGACGCGCTTTGCCCCCAGGCTCAAGCAGGTAGACCCGGCCGTTGTTACCGGTTCCGAAGTAGAGGTTTCCTTTCCGGGTTTGGGCCAGTGTCCAGACCGAGGCTGCGTCCGGGGATGCCTTTTCGGTCAGTTCCGGTGCCAGGGTGACGATTCCCTGGTGACTGATGGTCACGTTCTCAAATTCCGGTTGTTCCGGCACAAAGCCTTCAACTCCTTCTGTGGTCCAAAGGGCACCGATGAAACATAAAGCGGCCGTCAGTTCACAAATCAACGCCGTACCTCCAATGTCAGTTCATATACACCGGATATGACTTCGTCGAGAAGGAAGGACTGCTCGAACAACCGGCTTTCTGTAGTGGCAAGGACCGGTCCGGTTTCGGCCGAAGCCATAATTACACTGCGCACCGAAGGAGGCGGCGCAGGGAATTCCTTATCACCTACTGTGATACCTGCCAGGGGGATAAATCCCGCGACCACCAGCTCGTTCTCCTTTCCTGAGCTTTCCAGGAAATGAAGGATTCCTGCCAGGCTGTTGGGTTCGGCTTTGCCCGGCGCCCGCATCGTTTCGCGGTACTGGAGCGAATCCCGGGATGCGATTACCAGGGTCAGCTTGCCGGCCGGCGTAGTCAGCGGCAGAGCGACCTTGAGTACCTGTTTGGCAGGATTGTCCTGCCGGTCCCGCAGGTCCAGAAAGACGGTAATGGTGTCACCCGGTTTTGCAACCCGGCGGTCGAGCCGGGCCGAAGCGATTCTTGTGATGTTCCGGCCCGGGGTGAAGTTCAGTTCGAAACTCACCCGGGTCAGCTCCGGGGTCCGGAACCGGTTTTCCAGAAGCGCCCGCAGTTCGGCGGTAGTAGTATGGTACAGGTCTGCACCCGGGTCTTCGCCGGCAAAAAGGTGTTCGACCGTGAACTGAACCGTGTCGTCAATGGTCACAGACATCCTTGAACTCAGGGTCAACTCCTCAAGCGCCCCTTCGGACGAATAGACAATATTGACAAGGCCGATGGATATCAGCAAAGAAGCGAGAACCGGATGCTTCATAGTTCTGAACCGGTAATTCTGCTGAGCGGATTTCGACTGGAGAGTCACTTCCACCGGAACCATTTCAGGGACCGGGCCGATGACGCCGGCGATACCGGGCATGCGGTCCTGGGTTATGGTACCGACCGGTTCAGCGGCTGAGAAGAGTTTGAACGAAACGGCCAGCGAAGGCATGACAGTGTGAATCACTCCGGCACAGAACGGCATCTCGATTGCGCCGGCCAGAAACATCGGATGGCCGAATGCGACGATTCTGTTTCCTTCTCGATGAGTTAGAGTGCCGATTGCGGACATCCGGACATCACCATCAGTCAGCACCACGCCGACCGCACCGCCCGGGACCAGAACAGAATCCAGGTCAGCCCTGGCTGTCTGGGTACTGGTTTTTCCCGAAGCTGCGACCGGCATCAGCCCGAACTCATCCAGACAGGGGTCGACCAGTTCAGCCAGTCTCGGGGTATATCCGGATAAAGCTACCGGGACCGGAAGGGGTGAGAATCCAAACCGGTGTTTTTCCTCCAGGTGCAGTCTTGGTGAGCCCCTGCCCTGGTCTGCCTGCCACAACTCAAGCATTTCCCTTATCGGCGTCACTCCGGCGATGGCCTCTTTTGAGAAGCCCCAGGCATAGGCTACCGCGCCGGCAAGCTTCCCTTCAAGGTAGACCGGGCTGCCCGACATCCCGGCAATAACACCGGTATTCTCAAGGTCTGCTCCGGTAAGACGGCAGAGGATAAGGTCACCTTTCGGAGTGACTTTGTGCATTACGTCAATTACTTCGACTTGAAACCGCTCTGTCTTCTGGCCGGAGAATACCGAAAGCCCGTACCCTTTCATCCCGGGCCGGATGCTGTCGGCTGGTATCGTCTCTAAGGCCACGGCCAGGGCCCAGAACGCAAGAGTGCCAATCACCGCATACCGCACTCCGCTCCAGGCGGACTGCGATTCCCCGGCGGTCATGGCTTTACCAGCTTCTCCCACTTCTGCCGCCACTCGTCGTGTCGGGGAAACTCCTGGCAGTTGATCGGAACCCAGAAGCAGGACTGTTTTTCCCACGTTGATTCGTTCGGAAAGAACCACGATTCCTTTGTGTCGAAAACCCCGAAAAGGTAAGCCCGGCCGACATTCTTCTTCTCGAACGAGGCGAGGATATTTCGGAGTCGGTCCATTTTCTGACCTAGCATATCGGCAGGAAAGTAGTTGTCCACTTCGGTTTTCAGGAGACATTCAAGCTGCAGGATTCCTTCGAACCGGTCGCGCAGAAAGAGGACGAGGTCGGCCTGCCCGGTCTGGGTATCCAGGGCTGAGCGGCACATCCATCCAGGCCGGACCAGAAGCAGGCGCCGAATATGGAAGTAGGTGGCCGCGACCAAGTCCTGCTTGTTGAAGACACGCATGTCGGCTACATCCGCTTTCAGCTTGAGCCAGAACGGACCGGTCAAGAAGTTGTGCAATTCCGGGGTCATTTATTCAGTCCTGAATTTCTCCGCCTTTTTCTCCGCGCATCGCAGCTTCAGTCGAGGCCTTTATCCGGGCGTGTTCTCTGAAGTTAAGGAGGGTTACCCCCAACCCCAGGTTTGGTTCCCGCCACCTTACTCCGGAGAGAACGCTGGCAACTTCTACCTGTTTGAGCTTGGGGTGGATTTCCACGAAGGCATCTGTCAAAAGGTCATGAAGGTTCTGCCAGCCGACCGACGTAAGCCGGACTGTTGAGCCGACAAGCTTAACTCCAAGTGCTTTGAGTCCTAAAGACACCGAGTCCCGGAAGTAGTTCACAAGCGCCATCCGGTTGCGCGGCTCGGCTATGAACCAGACGGTTTTTGCTTTGAGGTCGTATGCCATCAGCACTTCTTTTTCGCCGTAGACCTGGAAGAAGTTGCGCCGCATGGGGAGTTTGTGTTCGAAGGCGTTTTCGTAGAAGGATTTCAGAAGGCCCGAGTTGTCGATAATCTTCTGGGCTGGTTTGTCCGCAGCAAGCCTGGTGTAGCCGTAGTTTCCCATGACGTTGAGGAGCGGGTCAGAGTAGTCGAATTTGGGAAGGTTCTTAAGCATCAGGCCGCAACCATACCGGGGCGAGAGCCGGGCTTCTGAGATCTGCAGCGAGCGTTCGGTTTCGAGTCTGAGTCGGGGCGGCATCAGGGAATGACGAATGTCGAATGACGAAGAAAAGGGTTGAGCCATCGGATGGCACCTGCGAGGACGCAGAACCAGGGTTGAGCCATCGGATGGCACCTGCGAGGACGCAGAACCAGGGTTGAGCCATCGGATGGCACCTGCGAGGACGCAGAACCAGGGTTCCAGGACCGATTGCCCTTTGCATATTGCGATTTGCACTTTGCCTTTTGACTTCTTCTGATTCGGGGTTTGTGGTTCGACATATGCTAGTTATGGAGCCGGAGTTTCCTTGCCCCGGCGTGCAGGCTCTTAATGAAGTGTCTGTACTCGTCAGGGGTTGCAGCCAGGTGGCGGGCGAACTGTTCGACTTTTTCCAGCGCGAGCAGGTAGTCAATGTTCCCGATGACCGTTTCACCCTGCCGGGCCTGACGCAGGAGTCTTTCCGGGCTGAGGAATCGGCGGTAGCGGGCTATTCGGTCTACGGCCCGGCCGGTTTCCGGGGCGGTTTCTATGGCCACGATTGTTCCGGGCAGCCGGTTGAGGTGTATCAGCAGACCCGGAGGAGAAGTGGCGGCCGGCTCGGCTATTTCCACTGATTTGACGTGCTTTGGAACGAGTATTCGGTTGAGCTCCTGCTCGGGCAGGAATCCGAGCCTGATGCATATGATACCGATACCGATGTTATGCAGTTGTACTGTTGGATGGTACATTCCCGTCAGTCGCTCACGTGGTTGGGTATCCACTTTCATCAGTTTCCTCATTGCGAACCAGTGGCGGCCTTTGGAAAGGAGCAATTCCCGGAAGCTGAGCCGCACCATCAGTGCGGCCAGACCCTTTCGCCGGAAGTCGGGGTGGACGAATATGTCCCAGAGAGTTTCAAGCCCGGTCTGTGGGTCCCGGTCAAAATGGCAGTGGCCGACTGTTTCATTTCCATCCAGCAGGGCGAAATCGGCTTTGTGGGGCCGGATTTCCTGCTGCAGTTCGAAAGTGGTATCGGCCAGAGGTCCGGATTTGATTGTTACCGTCGAGGAAGTCCTGGTCCATTCCGGACCCAGGGGGCTCGGCTGGAAATCGGTCTTGCGCCGGGAAAGGGCAAAGCTGAACACTGTGCTAGGCCCTTCTGATCCGTCGCCGGAAAACCCGGGCTTCCAGTTCATCTGTTGCCAGGTGGTTGACGAACTGGTCGAGGCCGTTCTTGCGCAGCCAGTAGTTGCCGTTGCCGATGACTATCAGGCCGCGGCGCACCCAGTCATAGACGATACGCTCGTCTTTCATCAGTTGGACATAGGTGCGGAAGTCTACCACCGGCTTCAGGGTATCCTGGTCCAGAATAAAGGCGATGAGCACCAGGGGGAATGTCCTTATTACGATTTTGAAACTGGGCGGGAAATCTCCTTTGGCCGGCAGGATGGACAGGCCGATGACGTTTGAGGGGCGGAGCAGCCGGTCGATGTTGAACTCAGGGATGAAGCCGAGCCGGTTGCCGATGACCCCGATGCCGACATTCTGGAGCTCGATGTTCTTGTCCGCGGGTTTCATCAGCCGCATCATCCGGATTTTGAAGAACGCCTTCTCCTGCATTGAGAGCAGCTCGCGGAAAATTACATAGGCCATTATCGAAGCGATGCCTTTGCGCCGGTACTTTTCCTGAACCGCAATGTCCCAGAGCTCGATTCCCAGGCCGGGGGGGTCGCGTTCGATGTAGGTGCGGCCGATGCGGCGGCCGTCAATAGACATGAAGACGCTGGCGGTTTTTTCCTTGATTTCGGTGATGATTTCCAGTTCCTGTCCTTTGAGCGGGCCATCGAGGATGCGAATGTGGGTGTAGTCAAGCCATTCGAACCTCGGGCCGATGCGGCCGGGCTTCCAGAGGAACGGAGTTTCTTTGAAGAACGCTTTGCGAAAGAATGAGGCGATCGAGCGGATAATCGGCAGGTCGGTGAACGCCATGGTCAGGAGGGTTCCAGGGTTGAGCCATCGGATGGCACCTGCGAGGACGCAGAACCAGGGTTCGAGGGTTCGAGTGGCAGAACCCTCAGAACCTTGAATCCTTTCGCTATTTTCATCTCATCAGGTTCGGGTTGAGTGCTACCGCTTTCTCCAGGGCTTCGACCGCTTTGTCTTTGAGTCCTTTGTCCCGGTAAGCGATGCCGAGGTTGTACCAGGCACCGTAATGCTTCGGGTCGATGTGGACCGCTTTGCGGTAGCTTTGAATGGCGGCGGCGAGCCGGCCTTTCTTGTACTGGGCCTGCCCCATGTTGTAAAGGGCTTTGACCATGTTTGGCTGGAGATGTAGAGCCGCGCGGTAGTATTTTATCGCCTGGTCGTAGTGTTTCAGCTCCAGGTGGGTGTTACCCAGATTGAAAAGGGCCTGGACGTATTCGGGTCTGATTTCGATGGCAGCCTCGAATGCGGCGAGGGCCTGTTCGAATGAGCCTGAGCGTTGGAGGACGATTCCCATGTTATTGTATGCTTCAACATAGTCCGGCCTGAGGGCTATCGCCTGCTTGAATACATTCATCGCCTTGGGCCACTGTTCCATCAGGGTGTAGGCGTTGCCCAGGTTGTGGTACGACTCGGCCGATTCCGGGTCAAGCTCGATAGCACGTTTTATTGCCCGGACCGCACGGTCGGGCACCTGCTTGCGGATGTAGCAGGAGCCGAGGCAGTTGTAGGTCTGGGCCGAGAGAGGCGTCAGCTCCAGCACCCGGTTGTAGGTCTCGATTGACTTGTCCACCCGGCCCTGACTGAAGTGTGCGGTGGCAAGGCTTCCGTAAGCGAGCGCAAACAGTTCCTCAATCTCCACTTTC
>JAUWNN010000120.1 GCA_030612625.1 Caldifarciminota bacterium | reverse complement strand
AAAGACCATGCCGTTGATGCGCTGGGGCGTGCCCGGTATCCGGGTCTGGTTGCCCTGGGCGTCATAGGCGTTGAAAGTGAAGCTGTAGATGTCGCCGGTCGCAATCGGTTCGCCGCTGTCGGTTCTGCCGTCCCAGGAGATTGCCGAGGGCGGCTGGCCTTTGCGGACCACCCTGCGCACCGCTTCACCCAGGGAATTGGAGACGACCAGTTCCCAGGTGGCGACCCTTTTTTCAAAGGATGGTAGAAACACCATGATGTCGCCGTAGATAAAATCCTTTTCTACCGGCACCCTGAGAAAGGATGAACGGATGAAATGGTGGGGAATGGTCATCGAATCTATTGAGTTGTAAAGCGCGTCATCAAAGACGTAAGTTTCCGGCACGAGCAGGTCTTCAACAGGCGTAAACGGGTCTATCTGAGGAGGGAAGAAGAATTTGGCGTCGTCGACTTTGATTTCGACCTGGCCGGTTATCACTTCTTCGCCCAGTCCGTGGACGTCACCTGTTTTCGCTGGGGCGGCAGTGGTTTCAGGGGGCGGCTCAGGTTCCGGTGTCTGGGTGAGAAGGAAAGCGAGCAGCAGTATTGTCATATCAGGACAGAGTGAATCTGAAGGTGATTACACCCCACTGGTCTTCGCTCTTCACACTGGCGTCGAGCGGAGCGAATTCCCAGGCTTTGAGCGCAGTTACGACCATCTGGTCAAGGTCAGGATACCCTGAACTGGATTCCACAGTGGGCGCACCTTTGACTTTTCCGTTCGGCAGCACCCAGAGCCGGACTACGACCGTTCCTGAGATTCTTCTCTCAAGTGCCCATTTCGGGTATCGGGGAATGACCTTTCTGGTGATTTTGCGCTGTGATATCGGACCTGCGATCATGAATTGCGACCCTTTGGAAACCGGCCCGGTAACTTTGGGCAGGTCCTTGCCGGGCATCTGGGGCAGCTTTCTTGCCGGTGCCTTGGCCAGAGGCCGGTGCTCGATGGTAAGCTGGGCTTCCTGGGGTTTCACACCAGGATAGCCGCGCAGTCCAAACCCTCCAGGCCCGGATGGGCCTTCTCGACTCAGGCCTCGGGCGAGCGCCACTTTGGGTTGGGCAAGGATTTCTTCGGTTGACATGTCAGAGCCTTGTCCCCCAAGCTGAATCACATCAAGGCCGTCACCCCGGTCCAGTTCATAGCGGTCCAGGTCAATTTTGGCCTGGCAAGGGTCCCGGTCCAAGGTGGCATCCAGGTCAATAGCCGGGATTTCTTCGGATGCGATGCCCGAAGCATAAGTCGCGACCGGAGCTCCTGGAAGGTTAGAAGTTCCGCCACCGGGCGCTATTTTGGGCATTAGTTTCGCCACTTCGGGACGGTAGGTCACGTCCATGAAAGTTACTTCCTGCAGGTCATAGTATGCGCTGGCTGGAGGCGCGGCCCGGGAAAATAACAACAAGAGCCCGACGTGGATGACGGCTGAGGCCACAACTGCGATGTCAATGGCGCGGGATTTCTTTTGCTCAATCATCACTGCCCCCTCGGAATTTTCTTGGTGGCGCAGGCGATGCGTAAAGCACCGGCGCGTTTGGCTGTGGCGAGAATGTCGAGAACGTCGGAATGGAGCACTTCTTTGTCGGCCCGGACCACGACCAGAACATAAGGGTCCCTAACCAGCTCCATTTCCAGTTGGTTCTCAAGCTCGACCATGTCCGGTACCTGCGCGTCATTCAGCAGGAGCCGGGAATCGCGGGTGTAGGTGATAGTAACGTCTTCTTCGACTTTGCGCTCTGATGTGTGGGTCTGGGGAACGGTAACCGGAGTCTCATTGTGAGCCATTACCAGCGGAGCAATGACCATCATGATCAGCACGAGGATCAAACCGACAGCGGCCATCGGCAGGATATCGATGGAAGCGGTTTTCACTTGACCCTCCTTTTCCGTAACAGCGCCAAGTCGGCCGCTCCTGCCTGCTTGGCAATGTCCAGAACTTTCATCACTACATTATACTTGACCAGCTCATCGGCCGCAACAACGACTTTGCGTTCGAGGCTGCGGGCAAGCAGCTTGGGGAGCAGTTCGGCAAGGTTGTCGTATGAGACTTGTGCTTCATTCAGAAGCACGCGGCCGTCATTGGCCACGAAGATGTTGGCTTTGATATCTGAGCCTTCTTCGCTCTTTCCGGCCCGGGCCACGCCCGGGGCCGACACAAAGATGCCGGTTTCAAAGAAAAGCGGTAACGAGACGATGAACGCGATAACGAGCGAAAGCGCAATATCAACCAGCGAAGTGAGAATCAGTTCGGTTTTCCGGGGCGAGATCCGGCTGCGTCGCCGCATCAGAACTCCCAGCCAGCGTCCTTTGCCGGTGCTGCCTGGGGTTGGGGCCGAGGAGGAGCCGGCGGTGCAACCGGAGAACCGGTCTGGGGGCCCTTTTTGAACCGCGCCAGGAGCACAATCAGCCGGTCCGAAGTTCCCTCAAGGGTCATCGCCATATCAGATGCTTTCTTGGAGAAGTAGTTATAGAAAAACAGGGTCGGGATACCGATAATCAGGCCGAACGCGGTGGTCATGAGTGCCTGGGCGATACCGGCCGAGACCACGACCGGGCCGCCCGACCCGGTAACCGCGATGTTGTGGAACGCCTGAATCAGCCCCATCACGGTTCCCAGCAGTCCGAGCAGGGTGGCGGCGTTTGCCAGAGTGCCCATACCGCCGAGCAGCCGTTCGTAACGCATTCTTTCCTCGAGGATGAGGCTGTAGAGCAAGTCGGACAGTTCGTCGCCGGTGAGCGAGATGTTCTGGAGTGCCAGGGTGAACAGCCGGCCGAGCGGGCTTTTCATCTTCTGGGACCAGTTCAGAGCTTCTGCTGTCCCTCCGTTCTTCAGGAGGCGGCGCATTTCAATCAGACCTTTGGCCGAGTTGAACCGGTTTCGGCTGAAGTACCAGAATCTTTCGATGACCAGTGCGAGCGCGGCTATCGAGGCAAATAGAAGAACGATCATGACGATACTGTTTCTGAAAATCTCTACCATGCTCTGACCCATTATCATTGCTGTCCTCCTTCGGTTGGCGGGCTGGAGCCTTCCTGTTCAGGCGCAAGGGGTTCTTCGCCGGGTCCGCCTTCTGACCCGGGCGGGTGTTCTTCGACTACGCCGGCTCCCAGTCGTTTCTGGCATGAACTGATGTTCTGGCCGGCGCTCTCGGCGTATTCCGAGTCAGGGAATGAGTTAACCACTACCTGGAACGATTCAAGGCTCTGCTGGTACTCACCCAGATTAAAAAGGGCGATTCCCAGGTTGAACAAAGAGCCGGCTCTCTGGTCGTGCTCCGGGAAGTAGTCGAGGAATTTCCGGTAGGCGTGCGTTGCTTCGTTCCACTTTTCCAGCTTGGCATATGACTCGGCAGTCAGGAGCTGCGCATCAGCAGCCACAGCCGAGCCCGGGAAATTGACCACGGCCTTCTGCAGTTCGAGTATCGCTTGTTCGTAGCCCTTGGCATCGAACAGCGCCCTGCCTTTGTTGTACTGTCCTTCGGCAGCCATTTCCGACTGGGGAAATCGCTTGAGAAATTCTTCCATGATGAGCGAATCTTCCTGTCCACCAAGGTAGTAGCTTGTTTCCAGGCTTTTGCGGACACTTGGCCCTTGGGGGTCTGAAGGGTAAAGGTCAAGGAACTTCTGGTATTCCCGTACGGCATCAAGGTACTGACGCCGGTTATAGTAGCACTGGGCGATGAGCGCCTGGCTGGGAGGCGCATACTCGGAATTGGGATGGCGCTCGACCACGAAGCCGAATGAAGCGGTTGCTTTGTCGTACTCGAGGGCCTTGAAATAGGTATCGCCGGTGCGAAAGGCCGCTTCGGCCACCTTCGGGTTTCTCTCAGGGAATTTGTTTATCAGAACGGTCCAGGCGTCAACTGCCTGGCCGTAGTACTCAAGCTGGTAGTAGCAGTAGCCGGAATAGAAATAGCCGGGAATGGCAGCGAGCGGGTTGTCAGGGAATGTATTGGAAAGGGCTTCGAAGATGTCCAGGGCTTTCAGGTGTTCGCCCTGGTTGAAGAGGCTGTAACCGTAGCCGAGATAGGCGCTGATGGTAAACAGGGTGTCGCTGGCTTTTGCATTGACCAGGCCTTTGAAACCGCTTACCGCTTCGTTTAGCCGGCCGAGATGGTAAAGGCAGAAGCACCGGCCGAGACGTGCGTACGGAGCGATGTCCGAACTGGCAGGATGGGTATAGGCAAGCTGGTAGTAGTTGTCGGCTTCGTGGTATTTGTTGTAGTAGTAGAAGCCTTCGGCCAGGAAGTAGAGGGTTTTGGCACGCCAGTCTGAGTTGTCGTCCGGGAAGTCGGTAACGTATTTTGCGCCGACCGCAACCGATTTCTCGAACTGACCAAAGCCGTTCAGAGACAAGAGGAGCATTGCGCAGGCCGGTTCACGCAGCGTGGTTCGGGCGTAATTGATGAGGATGTACTCGAACTGCTTGGCGGCTTTGGTGAACTCGCCGGTCTGGTAGAAAATGACCCCGGTGAGATAGTCACCGACACCGGAAAGCTCACCGGTTTTGAACATCTGGGCGAGCTGGCTGGTTGCGAGCAGGGTCTGGACGGTATCGGCGGTTGCGAGCATTGCCTGTGAGAGTTGGAGGTTCGCAAAACTGGCGATTTTGGTGTTCGGGTAGTTCGCCCGCACTTTCTGGAATCGCTCAACAGCCTCGCCCGGCTTTTCCAGTGCCATGTTGGCGTAGCCGATAAAGTAGTTGGCATGGGCGGCCAGGAAGTTGTTACTGTGACGGGTAAGGGGCATGAGATGGTCAACCGCGGCCCCGTAGTCTTTCTGGGCTATGAGAACGCAGCCCAGGAAGTAGTGGGCGTAGTCAACCAGTGGGGAATAGGGGAAATTGTCAATAAAGAACTGGAATTTGGCGCGCGCGCCATCGTAGTCATGGTTGACGAAAAGCGCTTCCCCGGCAGCAAAATGCGCCATCGTGGCGAGAAAGGTATTGGGTACTTCAGTCGTGATTTCCTTGAACTTCAGCAGAGCGGACAGCGGTTTGCCCATTGCCGCGTGGCATTTCGCCAGGTAGAACTTACCTTCCGGCATTGCCAGGCCGGTGAGTTTGGCGAGCGCCTGTTCATAGTCTTTCTGGAAGTAGTGGAGCACACCAAATGCGAAGTTGGTCCGGTCGTCTTTTTCATAGCCTTCGGGTTTAGCCAGGTCCTCCATAACAAGCTGTGCCTGGTGGTGGCTGCCGATCATGACATGCGATATAGCGACTCCGTACATTGCTTCGGCTTTTATGTAGGAGTGGTGCGGACGACCAAGGACCTGGTTGAACAGGCCCAGGGCACGAGGATACTGTCCAAGATTGAAGTAGGTTTCAGCCAGGGCAAAGCGTAGCTCGTCGCCGAACTCGCTCGAGCCGTAGTCCCTTACCAGTGCTGTCAGGCCGGCGGCTGCTTTGTGGTAGCTCCGTTCCTCAACAGCAAGCTGGATCTTGTTGTACCGGTCTACGAGTGAGCGTGCCTGTTCAGGCGACAGAGCTGCCGTCAGGAAGAGCAGGAGCAGCGCCAGCCACATAAATTTATTCGCCGGGGCGGATTTCCACTTTTCCTTTCGGGCCCTGGGTCCGAATCTCGGTGAGGAATCCCGAGAACTCAAGTGGGGAATCGCGTTTGTCTACCACGACGATTTCGTAGTAGTAGCGGCCGTCAGTAACCAGGCGGCCGACATCGTCGAGTCCGTCCCAGCTCATCCGAAGGGGTGGAGTATCCCAACTGCTGTAAGTGCGCACCACTTCGCCAAATCTGTTCTTGATGAGTATCTGCCATCTCTTGACCGGCGAGCGGCTGAGTACGCGGACGTCCATCCAGAGGACATTCTGTTTGTTCTCGGGCGTCGGAGTGAAAACCTTAGGTAAGGCGTCAATCCAGACACGAAAGCCGGCGAAGTTGACTAACAGCCCCATTTTATGGGTGGGCGCAAGCCGATACCCGGACTGGTGGTGCAGCAGGAAGGCATAATCCACTCCGATAGCCATCTTACCCCAGGTTTTATAGATTCCCAGGCCCAGTGTAACTTCGTTGGGGTCGATCCCAACCCGCTGGGTTAACAGACCCGGCACCAGCTTGAACTCGATGCCGCCGTGAGGGACGAAGCTTCGGCGTTCCGAGCGGATGAAGTCAACCGCCACCAGGTCAGCCGCGATAATGACGCGTTCGTCCAGCAGCCTGACGGCAGTTCCGGCCCTGATTATCCGGGGATAGGTTTCCGGGATGCTTTTGAGTGTCAGGGTCGGACGGATGATGTTTTGCGCACAAATTCCAAAACTGAAAGGCCGGGGCTGGGTGATAAGCGCCCCGAAATCCACGCCTAGGCCCACGTCCGAGTACTGGGCGATATTCTTGGTGATGAGCTTGAAACTCGCTCCGAAACCGAGGGTGTTCCAGGGATTGTAGCAATAACAGAACATCAAGGCGTTCTCTGAGAAAACAAACGGATCGAATTGATCTCCGTGCGGGGTGCGGCAGTCCAGACCTTCGGCCCCGTAGTTGAGAAGGGTCAGTCCGAAAGTGCCCAGTTCCTTGGTGGGCAGGGCATAGCCGATGTACTCCAAGCGCGCACCGTAGAGCTGGGAGTGGGCAAGCAGAACTTCGTGGGCATTGAGTTGAAAAAGACCCCCAGGGTTGAAGTAGCCGGCCTGAACGTCGTCAGCGATGCCGGTGAATGCTCTGCCCATTGCCAGACTGCGCGGGGCAGGACCATAGTTGAGAAACGTACCTGGGAGGCCTCCTTCGGCCCATATAAGCGAAGGTCGAGCAGCGATAATGAGCAGGGCTACCAGAGCCAGGATGCGTTTTACCATATCACTCCAATTCGGTGGCTGCTGTGGTAGGTGGTGCCGGTATGGAGTTGACCGATGACGTTGATGACATAGACGCCGTTTGCTACTCTCCGGCCCTGGGTATTCCTGCCGTCCCAATATACCCGGTTAACACCCGATTGAGCGCCCGGCCTGTTCTGGGGGAAATGCCAGGAATAGACTTCATTGCCGAACGGGTCGTGAATCGTCACTTTGATGTCACTGGAATGTTGCAGATAGTAGCTGATTTCGACAGACTCCCGGTTGTACCCGAACGGGTTGGGAAAGGCATAGATTTTGCCTTCAGCCAGGGAGGGGTCGGGCATGTCCACGTAGATGCCGATGTATGCGGTGGTGTCGGCGCTTATCTTTATCGTGTCATGTTCGGCACCGTGGGCCCGGGTGCACAGGAAGCGTGCAGTTACTTTGCCGAGTGTGTCGGTCAGAAGCGCGGTGTCGAGCATGTCGCCGTTGCCGATGATGACCGTAAAGCGGCAGGGAGCAGCGACGACCGGCCGCAGGTTGGCATCCTTCAGGGTCACGTGGACATAGGCTGTTTCACCGGCGCGGACCGTGTCCGGAGCCGAAATTTCAAGTCGGGTCGCAAGGGCACGGATGTCAAGCTGGGTCCGGTAAGATGACAGCCCGCCCTGCAACGCAGTGGTCCAGATGTTCTGGTTGGGCCCGGCAGTGTTGAACTGAACCGAGAAGACCGCGCTGTCAACAAGCTCAGCCTGGTCGGGTGTGAATTGAAAGGAATTGTCGGAAAGGAGCTTTACCATATCACCGGGCCCGGTGACCCGGTTCCAGCAAAGGTCACAGGGGTAGACCGTGGCGGCAAAAGGCATCCGGACGTATTGGGTTGAAGGTTCTCCTGCTTTGCCCGGTGTTTCCCAGACATTGGTTTCTGTATCTCCGGGCAACGGGCTTTCGCCTGGAAGGAATAGCAGCAGATACGCGAAGCTCCCGGGGAACACTGTAAATTGTGAGGAAGTGTCCGGGTCGATGGGGGAGCCGGTTCCGGGACGCACAAACATGTGGTGACTGCCTGCCTGGCGCATAGTGGCCGTAAACGTGCCCCGGCCATTCGAGAGTTGTCCTCCTGGGGGCAGCGATGCGAAGCTGTCAGTGGCGCTGAAATAGACGCTGTCATCCCGGAATTCCACAATGTTGTGCCAGGCGTCAGTCAGATAGACGTCAAACAAGAAGCTGTCACCTGCCACCTGGTCTTGAGGCGGGTATGGCAGGCGTCCTTCGGGTGAACCGGGTGCCATCTGTTCTCCAGGCAGAAGGAAGAAGAACTTGTCCGGTGGGCCGGAGAAAACCTCAAACTCGTTGCTCTCGCCGGTTATGGTGTCTCTTCTGCAGCGCAGCCTGAGGCTATCTGCACGGGTGACCATGACTTTGCCCTGCCAGACGCCGTTCATAAAGGTGATTCGGTTGGGGTAGACATAACACCAGTAGTCGTCCTTGGTGGTGGAAAGGTGGGCATAGCCGTTGTAAGGATAGATGCCGCCGGAAGGGTTTTTGGCGACTATGGTGATACCAAAAGAATCGCCGGCATATTGGGGCGACGGGATGGTGTCAGTGAACTCGAACGAGTTCAACTGGCTAATGAGGAGTAGACCCAGGACCACGCTCATCACAACGAAGTGATTCTAAACACCCCTGCCCCCATGTCAAATAAAAAAGTCAAGGAATAGTTAACTATCTTTACGTGCTCAATAGCGGTTCCGCTCAATTCTGAATCGCGAGTGGCGTGTGTCGAATGATAGACAGCGGAAGATTGCCGCAGTCGCTTCGCTCCTTCGCAATGACATAGCGGGAGAGACCCTTTGACTTGTGTGAGCCATCAGATGGCACTTGCGAGGACGCAGAGCGCAATGACGGAAAGGAAAGTCATTGCGGCTATGTACCCCCATGTCATTGCGAGGGCGAAGCCCGAAGCAATCTTCTGCCATTCTGCCCTTTGCAACTTGCACTCTGCATTTTGACTCCTGCCCTCTGCGTTCATCTGTGTTTATCTGTGGTTCATTCTTCGTGCCTTTGTGGTCGGTCTTCTTCTTGGCGGCCTTGGCGGTTTTCCTTTGTGTTCGTCTGTACTACAAAGGTACAGGATCGTCGTTTTCGCGAAGATGTTTTCCGCTGTCATTCCTGTTTCGTGCCTTTCGTGATTTCGTGGCCAATTCGTTGCTCGTTCTTCGTTCATCGTTCTCTTTCGTGCCTTTCGTGATTTCGTGGCTAATCCTGGTTTGGTTGCGGCCCTTCGGGGGCCGCGCTAGG
>JAUWNN010000157.1 GCA_030612625.1 Caldifarciminota bacterium | reverse complement strand
CACAGAGCTGGGATAGATTCATTCCAGATGCCGGTTGTTCAATTCCCGGACAGACTCGGCAGGTTTCTGTTCAGGTGGCGGGGCCCCATCGGTCTTGCGGGATTCTGTATCATTTTCCTGCTCAGCAGGCCGGCAATCGGGTCATGTGTTGTGAGTGTTCCGGTTGTGCTTGTCGGTCTTGGGATTCGGTTCTGGGCGATGGGATATGTCGGCAAAGAGGCACGAGGCAACCGGATTGGAGCGGAAAGACTGGTGCGTGAGGGACCCTATCGCCTGTTCCGGTTGAGCCGGGGTGCAAAGGCCGGCCATCCGCTGTACGCCGGCAACTTGTTCCTGGTTGTCGGAACACTTATTGCGCTTCGGCCTCCACTTGTTCTTGGTGTTGCTGTGACGGCGCTGTTCCTTGTGGAATATTTTCTAATTGCCCGGACCGAAGAAAGGCATCTGGCGCAGAAGTTCGCAGGTGTCAAGGATGTCAGAGTGGACTTCAGCCTGCAGCGCGCTCTGGTTGAGTGGCGCACGATGCTGGCAATGGTTCTGGTTTATGGGCTGGCAGTGGCCTGGCTGGTGCTGCGACCTTAGGGCGCGGTTATCCGGAACCGGGCGGTCAGGGAGATGTCCCGGTTCTTTTCAAGGTCGCGGACCCGGGCAACCAGAAGATAAGGTCCGGGACGCAGGTCCATTGTGTGAACCCGCTCGACAACCACCGCTTTCAGTCCTGACCCGGTGACGAACCTGGTCGGGGTCGGAACCACGGCAAGCTGGTTGGTTGTCCGTTCGATTATCTCGTAATCAGCTTCGACCCGGTGCCGGCCTTGTTCGTCCAGCCCGAGGTTGTAAAGCTCATACAGAGCATAGAAGGTGTGGCCGGTTCGGACCAGGGGTTGAACCATGGGCACGAGTCGCAGCCAGGGCGTCTTCACAAACTGGGGGCTCTGAAACGTGGAATCGGCAAGGGAATAGAACATCATGTCGGACGAAGGCTGGGCCCGGCGGACATAGTCCAGAAGATTGAGCTTGCCGGTCTTTTGGGCTGTGACCGAGCCGTCGGCTGACCAGGCCTTGACCGTGACAGTGTACACGTCTGCGGGCAGGCGGAACACCTCTCGTCCTACCGCCAATCTTGGGTCGGCAGGCTTTGGCAGGACTGCGGGTAAGACCCAGAGGTCACGGCCGATGGTGTGTTCTCGGCCGGCAGGCACAAACTCCATTCTGAAGAAGAGCTCAGGCAGCCTGTTTTCCTGAACCAGCCCGGCAAGCTGGTTCTGAGGTATCCCATAATGGAGCTCGGTTTCGACCGTGTCGCTGACCTGCTCGAACCGGCCAAGAGCGAACTCAAGGTCAAAAGACAGCACTTCTTCCTGGAGCTGTGGAGCAGGGCGGACCAAGTCGACCTGCTCAAAGCTCGGCGCAGTGTAGGCCGGGCCGAATCTGGATTCGCCGACAAGCTTGTAAGCAGTACCCTTTTTCACAAAGTCGAACTGGAGTCCGAGCTCATCATATGTCCAGATTTCGGCCGGGTTGACGATTACTGTGAGTGTCTCAGTTCGGACCGGTTCAGGCTCGTATGATTCGCGGCGGGCCGGGCCATAGCGGATGTATGTCCTGACCCGGTCGTCGCCCAGCAGGTCAATGCTTCCGAAGAAGTCGCGGGCCTGAACAGCCCTTTGCCAGTAGAGGTCTTTCTCTGCGATGAATTCAGAACTGCCCCAGAACCATTCCAGGTAACCGGTCCGGGTGTCTGCTGATGGCTGCACCTGGTAGTCCTGAGCCGCATCCTGGTCAAGGCTTGCAAGAATCAGGTAATGGAGCTTTTCCTCGGAACCGAGACGGTCAGCCGGAGCCAGTCGTTTGACCTGAGAGCAGGCCAGCAGAACCAGCCCGGGCAGGATAAAAGGCGCAAGGATTGGGATTCGTATTCTCAGCACAGGTTCTCAGCGCTTGCGCGGCATCGGAATCCTGATGCCCTTTTCCTGGGCTTGCATGCAGGCTTCATCATACCCGGCGTCCGCGTGCCGGGCGATACCGGAACCAGGGTCATTGGTAAGCACCCGCTTGAGCCGCTCGTCCATTTCCTCGGTGCCGTCGCAGACAATAACCTGGCCGGCATGAACCGAATAACCGATTCCAACTCCGCCGCCCGAGTGAATCGAAACCCAGGAAGCACCTGAGGCCACATTGAGCATCGCATTGAGCAGGGGCCAGTCCGCAATCGCGTCCGAGCCGTCCAGCATCGCTTCGGTTTCTCGATTCGGTGAAGCGACCGACCCGGCGTCAAGATGGTCCCGGCCGATAACAATCGGTGCTTTGATGCGTCCTTCTCTGACCGCCTTGTTGAACGCCAGTCCGGCCTTGTCGCGTGCGCCGTACCCGAGCCAGCAAATCCGGCAAGGCACGCCCTGAAACGGGACCTCCCTGCCCGCTTTCTGAATCCAGTTGCAGAGCGGTTTGTCGTCCGGGAACAGGTCGAGAATAATCCGGTCGGTTTCAGCGATGTCGGCCGGGTCACCGGACAAAGCGGCCCAGCGGAACGGGCCTTTGCCCTGGCAGAACAAGGGCCGGATATAGGCGGGCACGAATCCAGGATATTTCCACGAGCCGATTTTGCCGGGAGTCATGATTTCTGCCTCAGGCAGATACCCGCCTTCGACCGCTTTGCCGCGCAGGTTGTTGCCATAGTCAAACGTGGTCGCGCCCATATCCTGGAGCTTGAGCATCAGCCGGACGTGCTCGGCCATAGTCTTGTAGGCCGCATCCTTGTACTTGGCCGGGTCGGACTTGCGCAGCTTGACCGCACCCTCGAAACTCATCCCGGTGGGCACGTACCCGTTCAATTCGTCATGGGCCGAAGTCTGGTCAGTGAGCAGGTCAGGCACAATGTTGCGTTCAATCAGCCGCTTGAGCATGTCAACGATATTCCCGCACCAGGCGATGCTGTGCGCTTCTTTCCGGTCGCGTGCTTCAAGCGCCCGGTCAATCGCCTCATCCAGGTTATTGATGCGTTCGTCCAGATACCGGGGTTTGTTCACGGACATCCGTTTCTCAATCCGGGCCGGGTCAACTTCAGCGCCGAGATACGTGGCCCGGGCCATGGTCGCGGCCAGAGGTTGGGCACTGCTCATCCCGCCGATTCCGCCCGATACCACCAGGTGGCCGGCAAGGTTATCGGTCCCGAAGGACTTCCTGCCTGCGGCCACAAACGTTTCATAAGTGCCTTGCAGGATGCCCTGAGTGCCGATATAAATCCAGGAACCCGCGGTCATCTGGCCGTACATCATCAGGCCGGCCTGCTCAAGTTCGTCGAAGTATGGTTTGGTTGCCCAATGGGGAACAAGGTTGGTATTAGCGATTAGGACCCGCGGGGCATAAGGCCAGGTTCTGAACACGCCGACCGGCTTGCCGGACTGGACCAGCAGGGTTTCATCGTTTTCTAATTCCTTCAGGGCTTTGATAATCGCATGATAGCAGTCCCAGTTCCGGGCTGCGCGGCCGGTGCCGCCGTATACGATCAGCTCGCGCGGGTTCTCGCCGACCGCTTCGTCCAGGTTGTTCATCAGCATCCGCATCGCGGCTTCCTGGTGCCAGCCCTTGCAGGAAAGCTCGGCGCCTTTTGGCGCTTTGACAGGTTTGTAATCAGTGTCTTCCTTCATGACAACTCCTTACTCGATGTACCGGGTGGTTTCCGGGTATTGGGCAAGCGCTTCCAATTGCTCGTCAGGGATAGCTTTCAGGAACTCCACTCGGTGGAACACATTGAAAATCAGGTCGCGGTTAGCCCCAGAAGTGTAGTCAATGAAATCCCGGGCCACGTCACCGGACAGCCGGGCGTTGATGTCCAGCATCTTGGCCGGTGTGCTGCCCGAGAAGTCAAACGATGCCAGGTCAAGATGCCGAATCTGCTGGTTCGCAAAGGTGCGGAAGTAGATGCGAAGGTTCGGGATGTCATAAACGATGCTCCACTTCGTGTACATTCCTGATGAGACCGATGATAGGGCGGCAAAGGCGTAATCAATAATCGGCACCGAGTCTTCGGGTCTATAGCGCCGGATGTAGCGGGCGGCACGGGCAAAACGGGCCAGAGACCCGAAGCCCTGGGGAATCGGTTCGGCACCGCCGAACGGTTTGAGTCCATGCAGGAACTGCTCGGATTCTTCATAGGTGTTGTTTGTAAGGACCGGAACCGGCATCTCCTCACCAGTGTGATACACTGCTTTGCCATCGAGGAATTCGATACTGGCGCAGTCACCGGTAGCGTCGGCAACCAGGTAATGGATTGTCGCGCTGTTGTCGCTAATCACGGTCACCAGAGAATCGCTGGCCAGCACCTG
This sequence comes from Caldifarciminota bacterium, assembly GCA_030612625.1. Taxonomy (GTDB): domain Bacteria; phylum Hydrothermota; class Tepidihabitantia; order Tepidihabitantales; family Tepidihabitantaceae; genus UBA3079. The sequence goes on along the minus strand of JAUWNN010000157.1, from coordinate 3,068 downwards.
TTTGACCGTGCTGAAATTGTCCAGTTGATACTGAACCCACTGCAGATTGTTGAGAGTCGGAATCGAGTCGGCTGCCGGGTATTCGGTTTCCACAAGCCACATCACTTCGACAACAAGGCCGGCTTCGTTCATTCCGCCCAGCGGCATCTCGCGGCCGAACTGGTTGAACGTTATGCTTCCGTATTTTGATGTCCACTTTGCAGGATTCTGTTCGGTCGTCGCGGTCTTGGCGATGTTCCGTTTATTGGTGATGATGAGCCCGTCGTCAACAGACCAGTCATAGTTGCGGCCAAATACATTCTGGTCGTCATGCTCAAGCAGGAATGTGGTACATGCCTGGCCTACCTGCATGGAAAGACACGCAAGCAGGGCGAAAAAGACCAGGACTGGTTTGTGATTCTTCATGATTGACTCCACATGCCATAAGATATGCCTGCGGAGATGACTGTCAACCGCCAAGGCATGTCCTGCTTTGCTCCGAGCAGGTGCCATCCGATGGCTCACGAAGTCGAAGGAACGCCGAGAGGAAGACCAAACACAAAGGCACGAGGAGCACAAGGAAGTCATAAGTCAAATTGCAGAATGCAAAGTGCGAAACCGCAGAGTCCAGTCAGAGACTTCCTCTCCCTTGAGGGGAGAGGATTGAGGTGAGGGTGAAGGAACTAACCGCCAAGAACGCCAAGGCCGCCAAGAGGAAACCTAACCACAGATAAACACCGATGGACACAGATGAGGTTAAGAGTCAAAGTGCAGAAGGCAGAATCTAAACACAAAGACACCAAGGACACGAAGAATGAACCGCAGATAAACACAGATGGACACAGATGAAGTCAGAAGGCAAAGTGACACCCGGTGTCACCCTGCTCTGCTTCGAGCAGGTGCCAGTCCTCTGGCTCACGACTGAAAGGAGTCGAAGGGTCTCTCCGTCGGTCATTGCGAAGGAGCAGACTGTGGATTCGAGATTGCAGAAGGCCGGATGTGGAGTGCGGGAGCGCAAGCTCCCGCTTTTGCTTCCCGAAGCGATGCTTCGGGAAGCCAAGGCGCCGGCTCGTGCCGCAGCGGTCCAGATGTCGCGGTTGGATTCAGACGCGGAGCAGTCGGTTCAGCGGGGCTTTGAGTTTCGCGGGCCTGATGCGTTCGAGGACGACGGTGCCGACTTCGTTGAAAGCGGCGAAGTCATGCAGTTTCCGCGCAAGCGGTTGCAGCACAGCATCGTAGTCCGTGAACCCGGGCTCGAATACCAGGCTGCGGACCACCAACTTCTTCGCTTTGCGGTCGGCTTTGGGGTCGAGGCGTGCGATAAGTTCAGTGCCCCAGAGGATGGGCAGGACGAAGTAGCCATACTTCCTCTGTTTCGGCACTTTGTAGCATTCCAGTTGATAGTCGAACCCGAACAGGGCTCGGGTCCGGTCCCGCTGGATGATGAGGTTGTCGAAAGGGGAGAGGAGGCGGAGTCGAGGTTTGCGTCTTGAGACGAACTCCAGGTTCTCTGTCCAAGCGTAGTAATCCCTGTCACTTAGCCCCGTGGTTTCCACCGGAACCACCTTACCTGCATCTATGAGTTCAGCCAGGGCGTGGTCAATCGTTTTCTGGTTGCAGAGGGCGATGTGCTGCTTGATTTCGCGGGCAGTGGCGATGCCATGAGCATTCAGGGCTCGGCGCACTGCGAACCGGCCGAGTTCGGCCCTGGCGGGCATCTTCGTATTCACGCCCGGAGGCAGGACTCGTTCGGTCAGGTCGAACACCCGCTGGAACCTGCGGCGCTCGGTTATCATCAGCTTGCCGGTCCAGAACAGGATTTCAAGCGCGGTCTTGGCCGGCTTCCAGTCCCACCAGGAGTCGCGCCGGCGTTCCTTGACGTCCGGGAAGTCGGCCGCGGTCAATGGGCCCTGTTTGCGGACCCGGGTCAGGACCATGTTCAGCAGCTTGCGGTTCTCCTTTATCCACTTCGTTTTCCAGTCTTCAGTGTCGTACTTGCTGGATACCGGGTCGACTTTGAGGTAGCTCTTCATCTGGGGCCGGTAGAACCGGTAGTCGGTCATCGGCAGGTAGGATGCCGCGTGCCCCCAGTACTCAAACACCCGGCGGTCCTTTGCCTGGAGTTCCAGCAGCATCTCAGGCTGGTAGTCCGGCAGCCTTGTCCACAGAGTATGATGGTGGGCACGCTCGATGACGTTGATTGTGTCAACCTGGACATAGCCGAGGCGCTCGATGACCCGGGCCGCGCCTTCTTTGTTCTTGGGCAGGTTCGCGGTGCTGTCAAGCAACTGGCATTGAACCGCCAGTCGGCGGGCCTGCTTCAGTGTGAGCTTCGCCGCCGGCATGGGACTACTTCTTCCACTGGTGCAGTTCGAGGGAGATTCGGCCGTCCGGACTGAATTCGATACCTTCCTGTTCAAGCATCGAGCGCTGCACCGTATATCCTTCGCCTTTCAGGGATATGCGGCCGCTCGAACTGATGACCCGATGCCAGGGCAGGTTTTCCTTCTCAGACAGCGAACGCAGGGTCCAGACTACCTGGCGGGATGCGCGGGGGTTGCCGGCAAGCCTGGCAATCTGACCATACGTTGCGACCTTGCCTTTGGGAATGCGCTTGATGACCTGAACCACACGGGCTGAGAAGGAGTCGGGTTTCATGTCCGCAGCCTGTGATGTGAAACCTGGGCTGTCAATCCGGAACGGAGAGAAAGCCGCCAAGCCCGCCAAGAGGATTTGGAGTGCGGCAACGACGTTGCCGCTTTCGAACCCGAAGCGATGCTTCGGGTAATCCAAAGCGGCGGCTTGCGCCGCCGCAGTCCAAGGGCAGAGTGCAGAACCACCAGGAGCGATGTCATCGCAGGACCTTGTTCATGATGTTGATGAACCTTGTCTTGCTGATTGGATGGTCGGCAATCAGCTTGCCGTTGTACACTATCCCAAAGGTTCCGTATGCTGAAGGGGCATTCTGTGCTTGCCTGCAATTGCTTAGCTCCACTACGTTCGCTTTCAGACCGAGCCCGTGCGAAGCCTTGACCATTTCCCTGACGTTTCTCACAGTGTACGGACATTGGCCGGACCGGATAATCGTC
>JAUWNN010000175.1 GCA_030612625.1 Caldifarciminota bacterium | reverse complement strand
ATCCCCGACCTCTTCCTCTTCCATGTCCTCAGACAAAGCCGCGGCGAACAGCTCTAAAGCCCGTCGTGCAAGCGCTGCCAGCACGCACGCCAGAGCCGCGAATATCAAAGCGAAGATCACAGGCCGGAACGCATAAAACTGGCTCACCGTTTCAAGTCCGACAGCCCCTACCACTCCCGGGAATCGGATAAGCACCCCTGGTCCAAAACCGCAATACCCCAGAACTATTACCGAGAAAAAGACCCGGAGATACGCATTCGCTCGCATCGCCCGGTCCAGCTCCCACCGGTACCCGCTTCTGGCGGACAGCGGAAAGCGGTCAGCGGTAAACTCGGGGCCCGACATCCCTTACAGGATAAAACCAACAAGCCGATTGTCAACGGACTCCGGCCCCTCGACTTTGTGCCTGGCACCCAACGCTCTACGCATAACGCTGAACACGACGCTGGCCTCCGGCGTGATGCGCAACGCATGATGCACAGTACGTATAACGCGTCTCTGTGCTCCTATGTCGGTCTTCGGGACTACTGCGACCTGGACGCGGCGCGCAGTGTGCCAAGGATGTAAATCTTCCCATGCACCCGATAAACGGTAACGGTGCTTTCCAGTTCAACTACTGTCCCGTCCCGACGCAGACCCTTAAACCTGTAAACCGAAGGCGCTTCTCCCCCATGCATCCGCTGCTCCGTATAACCGGCCAGCCGCTCCCTATCCTCGGGCGCTACCACCGAAACCACCGGCTTGCCGATAAGCTCGCTCGGGTCCTCATAGCCGTAGAGCGCAGCAAACGCCTTATTCGCATAAGCTATACACCCCTCACACTCCGCAGCAAGACCATCAGGTGAACTCTCGAAAATGGCCTGCATCTGGGTTGCCAGTTCCTCAACCCTTCCGGCCAGCCGCTTCCGCTCTGAGACGTCACGCACCACCACCTGCACTGCCGGCCGGCCCTTCCATACGAAAGGTGCGTTCACAACCTCCACCCACACCCAACTGCCGTCCTTCTGCCGGAATCGTTCCTCTGTGAGTACCCCTGTCTTCCCTTCTTGCAGCGCCTGCCCCGCTCTCCTCTCGACCCCTGCGCGGTCCTCGGGATGAACCAGACCCATCACCTCCTGCCCGACGAACTCCTCAGGCCTATCATAGCCGAGCATCCTGGCGCCGGCACAATTCACCATCACAACTCTGCCGTCCTGGTGCACTGCAATACCGTCCGGCGACAGCTCAACCAGATTGCGGTACCGCTCTTCGCTCGACCGCAATGCCCGCTCCGCACGCCTCCGCTCGCTGATGTCACGCAAAACAATGAGCGTTGCCGGTTGGTTCTTCCAGGCGGTTACCGCCGCGGCGATTTCAACCTCGAGTTCCGTACCGTCCTTCCGCACCGCAACCGCTTCGTAGCGACCGGGCACCGGTTCACGGTGCAGTCTCTTACGCTGCAACTCCCTGAATTTCTCCGTGTCGGCCAGCCGGCCCAAGTCGGTGAAAAGGACACCCGGCAACTCGTTCGCTTCGTACCCGAGCATCTCAGCCGCACGCCCGTTGACGTACACAAACCTGCCCTCCTCGTCGGTAATGAGAAACCCGTCATTCGCATTCTCGGCCAGAGTACGGAAATTCTCCTCCGACTCGCGCAGAGCCTGCTCAGCACGCTTGCGCTCGGTGACATCCGTGTCCGCTCCTCTGTATCCCGCAAGCTCTCCTTGCTCATCTACAATCGGTGCTCCGCTCGTCACAAGCCAGACCGTACGGCCGTCCTTGTGCACGCTCCGATTCGGGAACTCACGGAAAGACTCCCTTCTGGCAAACACCTCAAACGCACTCCTCTTCAACTCATCCCGCTCATCAGGATGGAACAGGTCATAAAAATGCAACCTCCCGACGACCTCATCCGGCTCATACCCCAGAATCCTGCTCACCGCACGACTTGCATACGTGTACAGACCCTTCGCATCCACTTCCCATATCCACTCATTTGCGTTATCGGCCACTGACCTGAACCGCTTATTCGATTCCCGCAACGCCCGCTCGGCCCGTCTCCGCTCCAGCGCTATTGACGCCTGGCTTGCAAACGTCTCAACGATGTCCTTGTTCAACTCGGTCCCCGCTCGCACGAAAAAGGTAATGACGCCGAACAGTCTACCTTCCCGCCTCAGACCAATCGAATAAACATCTTTCAGACCAGTCGTCTCCTCAATAGCTTCACAGATACGCCTCGGCACCCTATGGAAAAACGCATCGTACATCCCGGCCGGCACCCTAGTCAGTTGGCCGGCCGTCAGCACACGCTTCGCCTCTTGACTCACCCCCTCAAAACACATCCTGGTCACATCATCGCCAACGAGCTTGCTCACCCGGGCGACCACAACCCGAGAGCCGACGACCTTGCGCACGCGCAATCTGTGCTTGTCCTCATCGTGCGAACTCACGGAAATAAACACGTCCGGACAAATCCCCTCCAACTTCTCGGCTATGAACTGGTAGATGTCGCTATCAGACTGCATCTCGACAAACTCCATGGCCGTTTCTGACATCTTCTGAAGTAGTTCCTCGGCACGCTTCCGCTCGGAGATGTCACGGAGGACAACCAGGTTCGCAACCTGACCATGCCACACTGATTTCGCGGCCGCAACCTCAACCGGTATTCTTGTTCCGCCTTTCCGTACAATACTGGTCTCATACCGACTCGGCACCGCCTTGCCAGCTAACCTTCTCCGGTATCGCTCCATGATGACCCCAACTTCATCAGGATGAACCAGGTCTCTGATGCCCATCTTGAGCAGTTCCTCGACCGAGTAACCGGTAATCACGGCAGCCCGCGTGTTTGCATAGACATGGACCCCTTCTCCTGTGCTGATTAGAATCCCATCACTGGCATTCTCAGCCACGGCCCTGAAGCTCTCTTCGCTTTCGTACAGCGCTGCTTCAGTCCGCTTCCGCTCGGAGATGTCCCTGGTCAGCACCAGAACAAGCGGCTCCCCGCCCAACTGCACCAGGGAACAGCTCACCTCCACGGGAATTGCACTCCCGTCCTTGCGCAGATTGACCGCCTCACCTGAGAACTCACCTCGCCGCAACAGAGTTTCCCGCACCGAGCTGAGTCCGGCCACCGTCTCCTTCGGCATCAACTCCTCAACCCGCTTCCCCAGCAACTCATCCCGGGTATAACCAAGAAGCCGACACGCACCCTCGTTGACATCCAGAATTCTCGAATCAAGCGTTTCCAGAAACATTCCATCCTTGACTGAGGCGAAGAGTCTCCGGTACTTCTCTTCAGATTCACTCGTGGCCTGCTCGGACTCGATACGTTCGGTTATGTCCCGGCCGATGCCGAACACCAATTCCTTGCCCTCAACAGTAATGACCGAAGCGTTGAATTCCACAATTACCTTCCTGCCGGAACGGATTTTGAACTCAAGCGCAGCCTGTAATTGCGTTTTATGTCTAAGCCCGGAGAACACCAGTTCCGCGGCTCGACGCTTGTCCGGCCGAAGCAGTTCCATAACCGACATCCCGACAAGCGCCTTCTTCGGATAGCCGGATAGCTTGCACACCGCCTTGTTTGCCTCAATAATCCGGCCGTTGGGTTCTGTCAGGAGAACCAAGTCCGACGACAAATCGAAAAGCAACCGGTACTTCTCCTCCGACACTCGAACTGCCTGCTCGGCCCGCCAGAACTCAGTCACCTCCCGACCCACACAAACAATCCCATTGACCTTTCCAGACTCGTCCCGACCGGCCGTGGCATAAATATAAAGTGCAAGTCTGGTACCGCCCGCGCTGCGACAATGAAACCCACCGGAAAAGTCTTTGCCTTCCATTACCTGTTTCAAGCTGAAGCGCGCCCGGTCAGGCCCGGCACCACCAGGCGGACAGACCACATCAAACCCCACCCCAAGAACCTCTGCCTGACTGTACCCGAACGCCCGGTGTGCCTCCGCATTCCAGTAGACAAAACGCCCACGCGAATCAAGCGCGAAAACCACATCGCCCGAGCGAATATCTATGTCAGCAGAGAAAGGTCCGGTGACGCCTTTTATGAGATTCACCGTGGTCTCCCGAGGCAACCGGCATCTACCGAACTAGAAGGATACACTTTTCTGGTCACAACTCCCCACATTAGTTGACTCCGAACTTCCGTATTCTATGAACAGGACTGGTCATGTCAAGCTACCATCGCTGCGACTATCAAACCACAACTTCCAGCAGGGGCGCTCCCGTCTTCAATATCAGAAGCCGTGCTCCACGGTCATGGGCGCCCAACGTTATTAAACGAAGGCGAGACTGCGGTCCAGTTGGACCGCAGTCTCGCTCAAGCTGTCCCGAAACTTCCCGCACACCCCATTAACACGAAGTGAATGTGCAATATCCGTTCCAGAGAACTACCACCGTCCGGGTTCTATCTTCTTGATATGCCGAAGGTTACAACCCTAAAACAGGTTGCTGATAAACCCCTCTTGTCCTTCTGCCACATTCTTCCCGCAAGGCTGCTGAAAAATACGACAAGTGGGTGCAGCGACCCTACCTTTCGTCTATCTGCCGTCAGTCCCCGCAATCGTCAAACACTACAATGGGAATAAGGTCTGTCAGTCTGGAAATGAGGAAGTCCGGGTGAAGAGACTTCAGGAAAAGAGCCGGTCTGAACCCGTACGTTACCGCACAACTGGCCACACCCGCGGCCTTGGCCGCGAGAATGTCCTGTTCCGAGTCACCAACCATCAGAGATTGGTGGGGTTCAACACCGAGTTGCCGCATCGCTGTCACAACCGGCTCGGGGTCAGGCTTGTGCTGCCGTCCTTCAAGCCATCCGTGGATATAGTCGAAGTAGCCGGCAAGGCCGGCACCCTGGGCTACCAGCTCGGCCTGTGACTGATGTTTGGTGGTTACCAGTGCCAGCCGCGCGCCGACACTCCGCAGTCGCTCCAATATCTGTTTTGCCCCTGGATATGGCCGGGTATGCTGGCTGTAATGCTCAGCAAAGTAGCCCCGGTAGCTGTCTACGAATCTCCTGGTGCTGGCCGGGTCCGCCGGATAGTGAAGTTCCTGTAAAATCGTTTCCAGGGGTTTCCCGACTTCAAGAATTATAGTCTCCGGGTCGGGCGGCTGAGCAGAATCAACCTGCTTCAAGGCATACTGAACCGAAGCCACTAAATCCTGGGCCGAGTCAAGCAGGGTTCCATCGAGGTCAAACAGAACCGCTTTGAACCGCAGGCAGTCAGGACCTGTCGCTTTACGCCTCTACGTGCCGCTTCCGCGCAGGGTAGTGATACTTATTCAGGTATTCCTCCCGAACACGTTTGAGCTCAGCCTTGGGGAATTCCCCGAGCAACTTCCACCCAAGGTCCAGCGTCTCCTCGATCGACCGGTTCTCAAACTCATGTTGTGAGATGTACCGTTCCTCGAAATCGTGGGCAAACTCCAAGTATGTCTTGTCCATTTCCGATAGAGCGGCTTGACCCAGGATTATTTCAAGCTCTTCTGCTTCCTTGCCCCGGGCATAGCACGCATAGAGCTGGTTGAAAAGGTCGGCGTGGTCCTCACGGGTCTTTCCTTTACCGATGCCTTTGTCCTTAAGACGAGACAGGGACGGCAGGACATCAATCGGCGGGACAACGCCTCGCCGGTGCATTGCGCGAGAAAGAATTACCTGTCCCTCGGTGATGTAGCCGGTAAGGTCGGGTATCGGATGGGTCTTATCATCCTCAGGCATGGTCAATACCGGCATCAGTGTAATAGACCCTTTTCTCTCCTTGATTCTGCCGCACCGCTCATAGATTGAAGACAGGTCGGTATAGAGGTACCCGGGATAGCCGCGTCGCCCCGGGATTTCCTTGCGCGCGGCCGATATCTCACGCAGGGCTTCGGCGTAGTTGGTCATGTCGGTAAGGACCACAAGCACGTGCATGTCAAGGTCAAACGCGAGATACTCGGCTACCGTGAGCGCGGTGCGCGGTGCAGCAATACGCTCAATCGCCGGCTCGTCAGCCAGATTAAGGACGGCAACCGTACGTTCGATTGCGCCGGATTCGGTGAAGTCGCGGATGAAGTACTCCGCCTCCTCGAAGGTAATTCCCATCGCGCCGAACACCACGGCAAACGGCTGCTTTTCTCCCAGCACTCTGGCCTGGCGGACAATCTGAGCTGCCAGCCTGTTATGGGGCAGGCCCGAACCCGAAAATATCGGTAACTTCTGGCCTCGAACCAATGTATTCAGCCCGTCTATCGCCGACACCCCGGTCTGGATGAACTCCTCCGGGTACTGGCGCGCATAAGGATTGATTGGCGCGCCGTTGATGTCGACCTTCTTGTCTGGAATAATTTCGGGTCCGCCATCGCGCGGCCGGCCCAAGCCATCAATTACCCGGCCGACAATCTCAGGCGCAAGATCAACCCTAATCCCCCGGGCAAGAAACCGGACTCGGGTGCGCGGTACGTCAATGCCTGATGTTCCTTCGAATACCTGGATGAGCGCCCGGTCCCTTTCAACTTCGAGTACCTGGCCGCGTCTGGTCTCGCCCGACGCAAGCGCAATCAAACAGAGCTCCTGATACTTAACCCCTTCGACTCCTTCTACCACCATCAGCGGCCCGGCAATCGAAAACACGGACTGATGCTGTCTTATCACCCCGACCCTCGCTCTGCCTCCTCGCAGGTGCCATCCGACGGCTCATCCCCGACCCCCTCACCCCTGGCCCCTAGCCCCTGGCCCCTGGCCCCCGACCCCCGACCCGACCGGTCCACCTCGGCCTTTATCGACTCGATGCCGGCCTCCACCTCCTGCTCAGTCAAGTACTTCATTCGGGCAATCCGCTCCCCGATCCCCGCACTCCTGGTCCCTAGCCCCTGG
>JAUWNN010000046.1 GCA_030612625.1 Caldifarciminota bacterium | reverse complement strand
GGCGGGGTCACAACTTTCCGTTTTCATTACAGCGTCCCACAATTGTACTTCATGAGCCTCATGAACCCAGTATAACATATAAGGCACAAAGAGCACCAAGTAGAGGAACCGGAGTCGGACCGAAGTGTCACCTGACCGGTGTACCCAATCTCAGGCAACGGACAGGCGCAAAGCCGCGTGTCTTCTGAGTTCTAGCCTTAGTGACTTTGTGTCTTTGTGTTTCTATTCCGGTTCCTGGATGAAGAGACCTGGCTTGACACAATACGGAGAGGGTAGCATACTGCTACAAAAGGACGACCGACTATGTTGAAGAACAAGCAGGATGCATTCGGCCAGGCACTCTACGACTTCCACAAGGGCGGACGGCCGCGCGTGGCCTTTGAGCGGCACGACGGGTACATTGACTGCTCCGAGAACATGGCGCATTACTTCGCCCGGTACCGTGACTGGCCGGGTGATGAGAAGATGGCGATGCGGTTCGTAAAAGGCCGGGTGCTGGACATCGGCTGCGGGCCGGGCCGGCATGCGGTTCATCTCCAGGAGAGGGGATACGACGTCGTCGGCATCGACAATTCGCGGCTGGCCGTCAAGGTCTGCCGATTGCGAGGCCTGCGCAGAGCCAAGGTGATGTCCGCAACGCAGGTCTCGTCCGGACGTATCCATGTGCTGGGAGGAAGATTCGATACCGTCCTGATGCTGGGCAACAACTTCGGGCTGTTCGGGAGCTTCACCCGGGCGAAGTGGATGCTGAGGAGGTTCCGGGGCGTGACGAATCCGGATGCCCGGATACTGACTTCGACTCTTGACCCATACGACACGGACCGACCCGAGCACTTGGCGTATCACCGGTACAACCGAAGGCTGGGCCGGATGGGCGGGCAGGTCCGCATCCGGGCACGCTACCGTTGGTTCGCATCGCCCTGGTTCGACTACCTGTTCGTGTCTAGAGCGGAATTGCGTCAGATTCTTGACGGCACCGGCTGGGAATTGCGGAAGACCCTCGACGGCCCGGACAACCGCTACATCGCCATAATCCAGCGTCGATAGGCTGCGGGAACCGAACGACAGTTCCCGCGGCTTTCGGTCCCGGGGTCCCCAGACTACCTGCGGTAGCAGACATAGATGTCGGCTTCGATCATCTGAATCGGGTCGGTGCCGGTGTAGTAGTGGTGGGTGAAGTAGATGTTGCCTTCGTCGTCCAGGCACGGCTCGCCCGCGAATCGGGAGACAATCTCCTCGGGTTCGCTCCAGCCTGTGCCGCTGTCGATTGCCACGCAACGGTAGAGTGCCGGCCCGGGTTCTGAAATACGGCTGTTCGCAGTAAACCACAACTCGCTTCCATCCGAAGACACGAAAGGCAGGTTCTCGTTGCCCGGTCCGTTCACTACACTCCCGAGGTTCTCGGGTGGGTCCCAACCGGCGCTGTTGCGGTCGAGCTTCCATAAATCCATCCCGCCATGGCCGCCGGCACCGGCGCTGCGGGCGGTGTACATCCTGCGTCCGTCCGTGGTGATATGAGATTCGCCGACGCCGTGCTCGACGTTGAGTTGGTGTCCGGCGTTGCGCCAGTCGGTCCACTTGCCGTCGCGGAGCACGGCCCAGTACAGGTCGATTTCGCGGTAGTTGCCGGTGCGGACCGAACAGAACCACAGAGTGTCTCCATGGGTGAACTCGCAGCCGTCGAGCGAGACGTCGTCGCAGAGTACGACCCGCTCGGGCTCGGTCCAACCGTCGGTCTCGCGTTGCGACCAGTAGATGCCGGTGCAGCCGTCGTACAGTTGTTCGTTTGCCGGAACCTGCACATCGGGCGTGAAAAAGAAGAAGAACCACTGACCGTCCAGAGTGATGAAAGGCGAATCCTCTGCTCCGGCGGTATTGACCGGCCCGGGCATTGGCACGGGCTGCTCCCATCCGGCAGAGTCGTGCAGTATCGGTGGCCAAGTGTCCATTTCTGGAATCATCTTAACCGCGTCGGCCGGAATCGCATCCTCCCGCGGGATGACGTACAGGGGTTCCGTACACCCTGCGAGGACCGCCAGCGCGACCAGCGCCGCTGCCCGGCTAGCCCTTCGCAGCGAAGCTGACATCATCAAGCAGCACCGCCGGGAACTTGCCCATGGACGCCGGGTACAGCCGGTCGCCGATGCCGATGACATTCTGCAGCGTGTCGTAGATGTTGCCGGCAACCATCGCGTCCTTCACCTGCCCGACAATCTCGCCGTCCTCGACGTACAGGCCTGGCGACAGCCCGATTGAGAAATCGCCGTTCAGGATATTGCCGCTGTGCGCGCCCATCACCCCGGCCGCGATAATGCCCTTGCCCATCTTCTTGAGCAGGCCGGCGAACGACTCGGTCCCGGGCTTGATGACAGTGTGTTCGAGCGACGGCGTCACCCGGCTGACGATGCCGGGTCGGAACCCGTGGCCGGTCGACTCCGCGTTCATCTTCCAGGCATAGTACCGGTCGTAGTAGAAATTCCGGAGCACCCCGTCTTCCACAATCGGCACGTCCCGGCACGCGGTACCTTCGTCGTCGAACGCCCGGGCGCCCGGCCAGGTATCGTCCAGCGGCCGGTCGAGAACCGTCAGCCGGTCGCTGACAATCTTCTCGCCCAGCTTGTCCTTCAGTGGCGATACCTGCTCGTACACGCTCTTGCCCTGGGTGGCCGCTTTCAGCCGCCAGATCAGGGCGTAGATGGTCTCGGGCAGAAACAGCACCCTGGTCCTGCCGGTCGCGGGCTTGACTTCCTTGAGCGAACCGTTATAGGTGCCGAGGATATAGTCAAGGTCCTCCGGGCTCGCCGGGACGAACTTCTTGCCCAGGGTCACGCGGGAAATCGACGAGTAGGACCCGGGGTAGTAGAGTGCGGTGTAGGCGTAATACGAGGAAGACCGTGACGACAGGTCGGTCCCGCTGCTGTTCATCACGCGGACAGTCGAAGCATCGCGGCCGGCGCTGACATTCAACTGCCCCTCGGTCTTGCCCGCGAACTCACCGCAGATGCGCTCGCATTCGTCCACCATCTTCGTCGAAGTCAGGTCCTCGATACCCGCATCGTAAGTCTTGAGTTCGGGCAGGTCCTTCGTCAGCGGCAGGTCGTATCCGGCTTCAACCCCGCCCTTGATCGACGCCAGCGCATTCCGGACCAGTCCCTCGCGGTCAATCAGGTTGCGGGTGTAGGCATAGCCCAGCCTGCCGTCCTTAATCAGCAGCAGCCCGGCCCCGGACTGAAGCGAACTGTCGATATCCTTGAGCCGGGCGTTCTCGAAACTGACTCCATCGTAAGCCCCGCTCTCCGAGTAGATTTCGACCCGGTCGGCGACCTTCTTCGCAATCTCCATCAATCGTTCCATTATCTGCCTCCAATCACGACATCCTCAATCAGGATGTGGGGCGCGCCGTAGCAGGAACGAACGTTCAACTGCCCCTTGCCGCAGCCGCCGACCTCGCCGAGCTTCAGGTCGCTGCCGACCCCGGTGATACTCTCAAGCGTATGGTAGAGATTGCCGGAGATGTTGATGTCGCGCAGCATCTGCTGCTTCTTCCCGCCCTTGACCACGAACCCGTACTGGGCCCCGAACGTGAAGTTCTCCCCGCTCGTCTGGCCGCCCATCGGGTTGACGAGATAGAGCCCGTCCCCGAGCCGCTGCATCAACTCATCGAAACCGGTCTCCCCGGGCTCGATGAAGATACAGCCCATCCGGATAATCGGCGCGAACCGGTAATCCTCGGCGATACTGTGACCGGACAGCGGTTCCCCGAAAGCGGCCGCGGTCCGGCGGGAATGCAGCCGGCCGACCAGGACCCCGTCCTTCATCAACTGGGTCGGTCGCGCCGCGACGCCCTCGTCGTCATACCGGTAATGCCCGAGTTGGTGCGGCACGGTCGGGTCGTCGATGATACTCAGCACCTCGGTCCCGAGCTCCGCCCCGAGTTGCATTTTCTCCCGCATCGTGGGCGAATCCTCGATCAGGTCCGCTTCGGAGAAATGGCCGAACGCCTCGTGGGTGAAGACGCCGGCCAGCCGCTGGTCCAGAATCACGCGGTGAGTACCCGCGGTCACCGGCTCGGCCTTGAGCAGGTCAACCGCAATCCCGGTCCGCTCCTCAAGCAGACCCTTGCGGTTCCGCAGCTTGCCGAACCCGTCGCTGCCCCCGAAACCCAGCCTGGCGGTCTGGGTCAGGTCCCCGTCCTTGGCGACGATGCTGCCGCTGATCCGGACCGTGACCAGGTCCTCGCGAATCTCGGTCCCCTCGGTGCTGACGAAGAACTTCTCGCGCACGAGGTCGGTATAGGCAAGCGAAGTCGTCGCCACCTTCTCATTGCCCAGTGGGATCTCGTTGTACTCCCGGAGCAGGGCCAGCTTCTCATCCGCGGACACCTGGCTCGGGTCCTCGTCCAGAACCGGCTGGACCGTATCCTTGACGGCTTCGGTCCGGGCCAGTTCGACCGGCTTCTTCGTCCGCTTCGAAATCAGGATCGCGTTCTCGGTCGCGGTCTTCAGCGCCTTCTCCGCATCCTCGGGCCGGGTGAACGCAACCGATGAGAACCCGCCACCCTTCAGCACGCGCACCACGTGGCCATCGGTCGAACTCGAACTCATCAGGGTCAGCTCCCGGCCGCTGAACCCGATCTTCGTTTCCTTCTTCACCTCGTAGCGGATATCGGCATAATCCGTATCCGCTCCGGCAAGGATGGACTTCAGTTTGTCAAACATAGGCTCTCCTTACGACTTGAACGTGCAACGTCTGAAACACTAGGCCGGAGTTGCCGGAAGTCAAGCAGGCGGCAGCTGACCTCTCACCGGACAATCACGACAGAAGTCGCCCCTCTGTCCCCGACCTTCAGGAAATAGACCCCGGGTGAGAGTCTGGACATGGACTCGACTTTCCTTCCGCTGGCGTCATACAGCTCAGCATCTTCAGGCAAGACGGCAAGGTCACGGACCGGTGAGACAACCCTTGTACCAGGCCGGACCACCGCGCCTGGTTGCTCACCAATACCCGGGTTGCTGGCTTCCCAGAACCGCTCGTGCAACTCCTCAAGGAACCGGGCCGCAATGCCAGGGTCATGGAGCACGATGATGTTTTCGTCGTTGTTGCGGTTGCCGTTGTTCGACCAGTTGGCTGAGCCGGCAATGGTTATAGTCGAATCAATGACCATTACCTTTTCATGCAGCACACCCTGACCAAAAGGAACTGAGTCGATGTACACCGGCAGCCCGGTTTGGACCAGCCGGTCGAACTCCGAGCCCTGGCCCAGGGCGCCGCTTTTGTCAATCACGCCCCCGACCCAGATGCTATCTTTCCAGAGCTGTATCATCGCATCACCCAGGTCGTCATAAGTATAAGCGAGAACCCCGAACAGCAGATGGTTTTCTGCAGCCGCAGCCAGTACGGTGATAGTGTCCACCGGCCGGTCCTGGGGGCCGAAATAGACATAGGCCGGATTGTTGTTCACCTCGAACCGGTGGGTGGAAAGCATGTCGCGTTTGGCATTGTGGAAACGGGCGCTTTCAGGAAGCGGAGCAGGGCCTGAGCAACCCCACATCTGCTTGAATTCGGTTCGAAAGGCACGTGCCAGACCTGGACTTGGAATTTCGAGCGCACAGTCGGCCCGGAGCTCGCCCTGATTCGGGTTGTAGCTCGCCACCCAGACCCGGTCATTGGTCGAATCCGCATCGGCCAAATCCCGAACCGCAAACTTGTTGTGCATGTAGTTGGCCGAATTCGGCCCGATAGAATCAGACCATACCGGTATTCCGGCATTCCTGAGCTGCCCAACCCAGGGATTTTCAAGCCGGTTGTTGTCGGTGACAATGCGGATTTGAACCCCGCGGTTGCCGGCGTCTACCAATGCCTGAACCACATCCGAACGCGAGGAGTTGTAGCAGCAGTAGTCAATTGATGCCTGTGCCTGGCCAAAGAAGTCAACGAGCCGTTGACCAAGGCTGTCCCGGGCAAACCAGATGCGCACTGTGTCCGGCTCGAATTCAACCGGGCCAAGATAGGTGTCGTCCACCAGGACCCGGTTTTCACCAGTCGTCCCGGACCGGGCATAGGTTCGGATACGAAAGTCGGCGATGCCTGCTTCTGCGGGTGAGCAGATTGAGTCAACAAGCGGTTGCCAGCTAGAAGAGTCGCCTGAATAGACGATACCTGACCCGCTTATGTAGCTGGTATCGACCCTGCGCCAGGTGATACCGACCCCGAGAGCAATCTGAGACGCATCGTCCCGGCACCAGACCGAATACCGGTAACTGGTGTTCGGTCTGATACCAACCCGCTGCATAAGGCCGTAATTGTTGCCGGGAGGAAGGTTGCGCCGCACAAGCCGGGCCGCTGCCTCACCGGTACGGACCGTATCGGTCTCTTTGTACACTGCAGTGCGTCCCCGGTTTTCGACTTCCCAATGGGCCGGAGTGCTGTCATTCATCCATTCCTCAAGCCCGGGATTGGACAGCAGGTTTGCGCCAGAGGCAACCGCGGCCACAAGAAACAGGGTCCAGGGAAACGCGCGCATTCCAGCAAATTATAGCCGGCTATTATCTGAAGACAAATGGGGGAGGGGCTAGGGATTCTGGGGTTCCAGGGTTCCAGTGAAACTACTCCCTACTCCCTGTTCTGCCCGCCTGAGGCGGGCATCCTTCTGTTGACAGTCTCTGCTTCGACAGTAGCTTGATACCATGGTTACTGTGGTGCTTGTTGGCCGGCCCAATACCGGCAAGTCAACACTCTTCAACCGGCTGGTCGGCGGCCGGATTGCGATAACCTTGCGTGAGCCCGGCATCACCAGAGACAGGATAATCCGGACGGCCGAATGGCTGGGCCACAGCTTTCAGGTAATCGACACCGGCGGCCTGGTTCCGGACTCCCAGGATGAGATGGCGCGCCAGATTGTGAAGCAGGTTGAGGTGGCGCTCAAAGAAGCGGATATAGTGGTGCTGGTGGTGGATGGCCGGGCCGGTCTTGCACCTTTAGATGAGGAGATCGGGTCCCGGCTGCGCAGGAGAGAACGTTCCTTTGTTGTGGCGGTCAACAAGCTGGACGTCAAACGGGATTATGACGCTGCCGAGTTCCATCGTCTGGGCGGGGAGAAGATGTTTCTGATTTCGGCCGAACACGGTACTGGTGTTGATGAGCTGCTGGATGAAATCATCCGGAAGCTGCCGGCCGAGTCCGGAAAACCGGTAGAGCAGGCAATCGGACTGGCAATCCTGGGCCGACCCAATGTCGGCAAATCGTTGTTCCTGAATACCCTGCTTGGTGACGAACGGGCCATCGTAACCGACACCCCGGGCACGACCCGCGATGTGGTTGAAGAAGCATTTCAGCTTGAGGGCCGCGATTACTGGTTACTGGACACAGCCGGTATCCGGCGCAAAGCCAAGGTCAAGGCACCGGTTGAGTACTATTCTGTGACTCGGGCGATAGACGTGATTGGCCGGTGCGATGTCGCCCTGCTGGTGCTTGACGCAACTGAAGGCCCGACCAATCAGGACAAGAAAATCTCCAACCTGGTGGAGTCAAGAAATAAGGGGCTTGTCATTGTCGCCAACAAGATGGACCTGGTTCCAGCCAGCCTGGTCCGCAGGGTGCAGGAATATGTCGCGTCAGAGCTGGCGTTTGTCGGGTATGCGCCGATTGCGTTCACTTCAGCACTCAAAGGTAAGGGACTTGTTGAAGCTGTGCGCCGGGCCGGCCAGGTGTATGATGCGGGCGACCGGCGCGTGAGCAATGCGCTTGTGCAGGCCGCGGTGCTGGAAAAGGTGCAGAATAAGCCTCCGAAATATAACTGCCGGGTTCTGGGCTTAAGCCAGGTCGGAACCAGACCGCCGAGGTTCAGGCTCAGGTTGACCCGGCCGGAAGCTGTTGATTCAGCCTATCAGCGTTTCGTGGTTTCGGAAATCCGCCGCTGCTTCAGCTTCGAAGGATATCCAATCCGGCTCAGAATAACACGCTGAATGGGGAGAAAAAGGAGATACTGGTGGCTGCTGCTGCTCCTTATCATACCCCTGGTTCTCGCCGGCGCCGCTCTGTTTCTGCTCTTTCCAAGACCACACCGGCCTGTGGTGAGCGCACTCAAACCCGGGCCGACCGGAACCATCAACATCCTCATTATCGGCAAGGACGCCCGGGCCCTTGAGCCGGTGCAGCATGAAGGTCGCCAACGCAACCTCAGGGAAAAGCAGTCTCATTCAGACGTGGTGATGGTGGTCCATGTCAATCTGGACCTGGGCCGTGTGAACCTGCTGGCCCTACCCCGTGACCTGCTGGTTGGAGTGCCTGGCGTGACCAGGGCCGAGTCTGCGACCGATTTCAACCAGATGGAGAAACTCACTCACGCATATATCATCGGCGGGGAGAAACTGCTGGGCCGGACAGTGGAGCATCTTCTCGGCATCACGATTCACCGAATGGTAGCTCTCGACTTCGACTCGTTCCGGATGGCCTTTGGGTTGCTTCGTCCTTTTCTGGGAAACCTGAAAGTGGCGGGTGTCTCTCTGAGTAACAGACACGAAGCGCTCAAGTTCGTCCGGCGCCGTTACGGCCTGGCCCAAGACGATATTGACCGGTGCCGCAACAACCTGCTGTTTGTCCGCTCGGTCATCAATCGCGTCTGGTGGCTGGCTGATACCCGTTTGGGTGGACTGTTTATCAAGCGCGTGCTCCAGATGGTCGGTGATGACACGGACCTGACAGTCGAAGAGATTGGGCAGGTGGTCTATGGACTGAAGCAGGCCGGGTTCAGCCCGGCCCGAATCCAGACCGCGGTCCTCGTGGGCGAAGGAATTATGGTAACGCTTGAACGATATGGGGAAACGCTCTGGTGCTATCTGCCGGCATATCGTGAAATCAGGAAACAGGCTGACAGATTCCTGCGAGACCAGGATACGGTCTCGGCCCTGGACTTCATGACCAGGCAGAAGTTCAGCGCGCCCGGATACCTTTTCGAGAACTATGTCACTGGGCTGCCCGCCGAATCTCCACCTGATTCATCAGCTCTTGCGACCCGGTTGATGGAAATGGAAAGACTGGGAATGCAGCCGCAGCCCGATTCGGGCCGCTAGGCAAGTTCTTGAAGAGCTGTCAGGAATGCTTGCTGACCTGACGAGAACCTGTCTGCTTGTCCACCGCCTTCGGCAATGTCAGGTCTGCCTCCGCCCCCGCCACCCAGAGCCTGGCCAACAGTCTTGGCCAGCTTGCCGGCCGGTATGTTGTCCTTCAGGTCAGGGCTGACAAAAACGATGTAGCACAGTCTGCCTTCTTTGGTACCGCCGGCAATGAATCCGGCGTAGCGTTGTTTCAGGATTTCCCGAACACGGTCGGCAACCAGCCGCAGTTCTGTAACATCAAAATGGGGTAGATGCCCGACCACCGCCCTGATTCCGCTAACCTGCTCAGCCTTTTCTGCCAGCTCACCGGCTGCTGTTCGGGCAAGCTGGGTTGAGAGCCGGCGCACTCTGGAGTCAAGCCGCTTCACCTCATCGGAGAGATTGGTCGCTTTCTGGACCAGCACATCTTCACCTGTGCCAAGGGTCTGTTTCAGTTGGTCCAGGGTTTCACGCTCCTCGGCAACCCGGCTGAATGCCGCTTTGCCTACCAGGGCTTCAATCCGCCTGATTCCCGCGGCCACACCGGTTTCGGACACAATCCGGAAGAGGCCGATTTCACCGGTGCTCCGCAAATGAGTGCCGCCGCACAGTTCCATCGAGAAACCCGGGATGTTGACCACTGTTACTTTGTCGCCGTACTGCTCGCCAAAGAATGCCAGTGCTCCCATTTTCTTCGCCTCCTCAAACGGTACGTCAGTTTTCCGTTCCAGCTTCTTGTCGGCGATGACCTGCTCGTAGACCATCTCTTCGAGCTGGCGGAGTTGTTCGGGTCTGAGCGGCTTGAATGCGGCAAAGTCGAACCTGAGCCGGCCCGGCTCAACCAGCGAACCTTCCTGCTTTACATAGTCGCCGACGACTCCGCGCAAGGCCGCATGGAGCAGATGGGTGGCAGTATGAGCCCGCTCAATCTCACGCCTGCGTTCCTTGTCTGTCTGTGCAACGACTTCTCCTTTAGCGATTTCACCCCTTACAAGCTTTGCTTTGCAGACCCGCAGCCCTTGCTTGTAATAGCTGTCTATTACCTCAAGCTCAAAGTCGTCACCCTCAATCCTGCCGGTGTCGCCAATCTGACCCCCGGCTTCAGTGTAGAACGGGGTTCTCTTCAGATAGACTTCGTAGAGTTTGCCTTCAAGTGGGTCGAAGTGAACCAGCTTGGTATCAACTTCGTCCTGCTCATAACCAACGAATTCTGGGCTAGCGAAAGCCACGGCCTCACCACCCATACCAAAGGTACCCGTGACTGAAATCACCTTCTTGCTCCGCTTCCGCTGGGCCTGCATCGCCTGCTCAAACCCTTCGGTATCCAGGTTCACATTCTCATTCCTGGCCAGCTCCTTGACCAACTCGATATGGAACCCGAACGTGTCGTGCAGCTTGAACAGGTCTTCGCCCGGGATTACACCTTCGGAGCGGTGTTTCTTGAGCACGTCTTCCCAGCGTTCGAGTCCGGCTTCGATGGTGCGGAGGAAGCGTTCTTCTTCGGACTTGATGATGAGCCCGGCCTGCTCCCGTTTGCCGGCAAGTTCAGGATACCACTGTCGCATCAGCTCAACGACCGCACCTGAGACCCGGTACAGGAACGGCTCGCGGACGCCCTGGCGATGGGCGAAAAGCAGGGCCCGGCGCAGAATGCCGCGCAGGACATAGCCGCGGGCCTCGTTAGACGGAATCGCACCGTCAGTAATCGCGAACGTCAGGGCCCGGGCATGGTCGGCTGCTACCCAGAACATCGAGCGGTTGTCATCGGTGACTTCGATGCCCAGAATCTTGCTTGTTTCCCTGACAATCGGGGCGAACAGGTCAGTGCTAAAGATGGTTTTCTTGCGCTGGGAAACCTGGGCCAGCCGCTCCATTCCCATTCCGGTGTCAATGCCCCGGTTCTTCAGTGGTTCGCGCGTTCCGTCCGGCAACTGATTGAACTGGGGAAAGACGATGTTGTAGATTTCGCTCCACCGGTCGCAGTCGCACCCGGGCGCACAGGTTTCTTTACCGCAGCCGTTTTCGGGCCCAAGGTCGAAGTATATCTCAGAGCACGGCCCGCATGCGCCACCGCCGCCGACCGGACCCCAGAAATTGTCTTCAGCACCAAGCCGGTAGATTCTGTTCTCAGGCAGGCCGACTTTCTTGTGCCAGATTTCATAAGCTTCGTCATCCTCTTCGAATACCGAAACAAAGAGCCCAGCTTTGTCCAGCTTCACCACTTCAACAAGGTACTCCCATGCCCAGGGTATTGCTTCTGCCTTGAAGTAGTCGCCGAACGAGAAGTTGCCCAGCATCTCGAAGAAAGTGTCGTGACGCGGAGTCTTGCCCACTTCTTCCAGGTCTGATGCCCGCAGGCACTTCTGGATTGAGCAGGCTCGGTGATAGGGCAGTTCAACCGCACCGGCCCACAGAGGTTTGAACTGCACCATGCCCGCGCCGGTGAAAAGCAGGCTCGGGTCGTCCTTCGGAATCAAAGACGAGCTGGGCACAATCTTGTGCTCCCGCTCAGTATAGAACTCAAGGAATGTCCGGCGCAACTCACGGTGATTCATGCTGCCGGAATTCTACTGGGAAATGACTGCTATGCAACCGATTCGGGAAGGCCCGAAAACTGATATAGGATTGGCCACGAAAGCACGAAATCCACGAAACAGAAGTAACCGCAGATGAATACCGATGAACGCAGATTCCTTTCCGGATCCCTATCTGTGCAATCTGCGTAATCTGCGGTTCAGCCGTTTCGTGTCTTCGTGGCTCTATTTCGGTTCTTGGGGGAAGATGGCGTGGGGCCGGTGAGTCTGGCACCAGAACTCGAAGACTACTTGCGTCGGGGTTCTAGAGCGGGCTGGGGCTTTTCCTGATTTCCTTGAGCAGGCGTTTGACTTGGTCCAGGGCTGGTTCCCAGGAAGGTGGTAGACCGGCATTCGGCAATCGCAAATCGGCACTCGAAAATCAGGACGGCTGTCAGCCGTCAGCGGGGTCCAGGTGACGTTGTGAGTTTGTTTCCTCTCCCTTGAGGGGAGAGGACTAAGGTGAGGGTGAGAGTTTCTCACTGCGGCCCGGCTGCCATTGCGAAGGCGCTTGCGCCTGCGGTAACTTCTCGCAGGCGGGAAGCGGCTGGCGCCACCGGCAGGCCTCACCGGTAGAC
This sequence comes from Caldifarciminota bacterium, assembly GCA_030612625.1. Classification (GTDB taxonomy): domain Bacteria; phylum Hydrothermota; class Tepidihabitantia; order Tepidihabitantales; family Tepidihabitantaceae; genus UBA3079. The sequence goes on along the minus strand of JAUWNN010000046.1, from coordinate 3,277 downwards.
CCAAGAAGCTCTGCTTACAGGCCCGGCCTGAGCATATACCCATTCCCTCGGCCCGTGAATTGGGCTGGGAAGAGGACGGCTTCTTTTTCCTACTTCAGAGATTTGACGAATCGCTTTGACCGTTCCTGATAGCCAAGGCGTTGGTAGAAGCGATGAGCGTCATCGCGCTGGAGCCCGCTGGACAGCTCCATCCTAACACAACTAGCCTGACGGGCGGCATCCTCGATCGCTTGCATCAGGTCTCGGCCGATTCCGAGCCTACGGAAGCCAGAGGCCACCGCGATGGCCATCAACCGACCGATCTTGCCGGGCTCGTGGAACAACTCAGCTGTGTGCAGATGCGCTACGCCGACAACCTGGCCCTCCTTTTCAGCAACGAGCACCGTGTCAGTGGCACTGCGAGTCAGCTCAGTTAGCTTCCTGGATGCGAACTCTGCAGTATTCGGATAGCCCAGTTCTCCGAGCAGGTCCGCGACCCAACCAGCATCCCTGGCAACAGCCAGCCTTACGATTGCCTGTTCCATGATTCTAGTTTCCGATGCTCGGGGGGTTAACAGGATCGCCTGACCTCCCGATGGCCGAGGGTGTGTTTCCCTTCACCATGCCCTATTCAGACGCGAATCCGGGCGGAAATCAAGCGATTCCGGCAGACGGCTTACGGCTGACCGCCGGTAGCATCAGTTCGGACCCAGCTTTGCGAGCATGTCAGCAATCAGTGGCTCGGCTTCCGGTAGTCGCTGCGTCGCTATCCGCCAGATGATGCGCAGGTCCACGCCGAAGTACTGATGGGTGATGATGTTCCGCAGGCCGACCATCCGTCGCCATTCGACATCGGAGAACTGCGCCTTCAGGTCGTCGGGGATGTGCCTTGCGGCTTCGCCGATTACCTCAAGGTTCCTGAGCACCGCATCGACACCCTTCTCATCCTGCAGGAATTCCTCGCAGGTAAGCCCGCTGGTGAACCGTCGCACCTTGGCCATCGCCTGCCGGATGTCTTCGAGGTAGATACGGGCTGAGCGCTGCTTCATGCGAAGACGACTTCGGCCAGAATTCCGTCCCTGAGTTGCGGCTTGAGGGCGGGGACGGTGACGAGGTCAACCTTCACGCCGAGCAGCGTCTCAAGATGGTCTTTCAGGTCAATGAATTCCCAGTCAACCGGTTCTGCAAACTCGACGAGAATGTCAATATCGCTGGACGCGGTCTGCTCGTCACGTACGACCGAGCCGAAGATGCCGATTCGCGCGACCTTGAACCTCATCCGCAGAATCGGCAGTTCCTTGCGTAGCAGTTCCTCAGTTTCTCTGCGGCTCTTCATTTGTATTCTCCATGATGCACGCTCGGCTGGGGTTTCTCGGCGACGCTGACTATTCTTCTCAGCGCGGATGCTTTGGGAACGCTAGAGGTCTCCTGACAGCCGAGGCGTGTATTTTCCATCACCATGCTCTTACTTGTATCCGATTCCGGGCGGGTGTCAAGCGATTCCGGCAGATGGCTTGCGGCTGAGCATCCTGCGTTCTGGTTATGTGCTCTTGTACAGTTTGACGCCCGGTATCCGGCGGAAGTGGCTGTCTTTGGTGTAGACCAGGCAATCGTTCTCAATGGCAATCGCGGCCACGATGAGGTCGCTCATTGGCAAGGTGTGCCCCCGAGTGCGGAGTTCGGCTGCAAGCTCGCCGGCGCGACGCCATGTTGATTCGTTCGTTTCCAGGTAGTCGATTCCGGCCAGTCCCTGCTGCAGCAGCCTGCGTTCGCGTTCACTTCTGATTCCGGCGATGAGTTCGGCCCGAACGATGCCGCAAGTCACGGCGCGGTCGGCCCGAATCAGTTGCTCGACTGCGCTGGCTCTTTTTGTCTCGCGGAAGAAGTCAATCCAGACCGAGGTGTCAATGACGACCTTTGGCATCGGCAATCTCCGCATCCTCCATTTCCCGGGTCAGGTCCTCGATTGCCAGCTTGCCCCGAAGCGATAGGAGCTGCCGGCGACGCCTCCGGCGGACGAAGTCGCTCAGCGCAATGCGCACCGCTTCGTTCTTCTTCTTGATTCCGAGAATGTCGGTCACGTTGCGCAGTAGTTCCTCGGGTATGTCCAGTGTTGTTCTCATGTTGACTCCAGAGTTATTGTACTCCCCCTTGCATCAAAGTCAAGCATCAAATCTTTATGTCAATCTAATGTGCATTCCTTGCTGCCGAGTCGTCTCCCGGCAGTGCTTGGTTAATTCTCGGGGACACAGTAAACGATTTTCTGTCCTGAATGCCGACAAGGTGTCACTTTGCACACTTGCACAAGGTGACGCCTTGATTCCGTGACTGGCCCGCTACGGTGTTGGTGGTCCCACGTCAAAGACCTGCGTACGGATTGTTTCAAGGACATGCTGGCTGAGGCCGCGGGCGACCCAGGTGCTCATGAGAATCGCGGCCTCGATTGCGAGCGACTCGCCTGACAGGCCCTGGCGCTTGAGTTTGTCGAGCGAGCGGGCAAAGGAAAGGTAGAAGCCCCGGGTGATGGTCGAGACGCCTTCCATGTCGAGTACGGCGCGGGTCTCAAGCAGGAACTGTTGGGTGTGGATGAGCGCGGCGCGATAGCGCGCGACCTGCTCTTTGGCCCGGTGGGGCGCGGCCCGGCCCTGTTCGCTTTGTCGGAGCTTCACTTCATACCGGGCGCATACTGTTTCGATGTCTTTCATTCTAAACCTCCAAGAAAGGGTTCAAGGGTTCTAGGGTTCAAGGGGCCGAGGGTACAGGCAGACCGGACCGGCGGTCCGACCCTTGGCCGGGCTTGAGACAGAATCCGACCTTACCGGCCTTGGGACACAATCCCAGTTGCGAGGACGCAATTGGGTTATGTCCCGCGGCCTGGGTTTCCATGTCCAGTCCGAAGACGGTTTCGCAGATGGCAGAGAGGACTTCGGGCCGCAGGCCGTACGCGGTCCAGTAGTCGAGCGCCTCGGTTGCGCGCAGGCGCAGGGTCGCGCCCGAGTTCTCGCGGATGAGTTTGTCCAGGCGCAGGCCGAAGTTGCGGTAGGCGACGGACTGCATCGGCGGCACGCCCATGGCGCACAGGACTTCTCTTACCTGTTGGGCGCGAAGTTCGGAGCGTTCGAGCGCACGGCGGAAGTTGTCGGCCTGTTCTTGCGGGTTCCCGTCAGCCCGGCAGGGGTTGGTCCTTTGCTGGAGGGAACGGGAGTAGCGGCCGACTGCGCGGTCAACACTGAGGAGTCGGCGGCGAGTTTCGGGGCTCATTGCTCCTCCGATTCGGGGATTGGGGGTCGGGGGTTAG
>JAUWNN010000280.1 GCA_030612625.1 Caldifarciminota bacterium | reverse complement strand
CCCGCCCGCGTCCACCCCGGTTGCCCGGGGGATTTGCTTAACGGTCGGGTCGGGTCACACCCTGCGCAGCGCACGGGTGTCACCCTTCCTTGTTTGACCGGTTATCTTGCCGGGTCCGAGGCCCGGAGTCTGACCCAGAGCCTGGCAGCCCGCTTGCCGAACTGCTTGTCAGATTGCTCGTCAATCTGCTGTCCAGCCTGCTTGCCAATCCGCCCTTCAGATTGCCTTCCAATCCGCTTCTCAGATTGCCTGAGCCGTTACTCGACCAAGCGTCCTGCCACAGCCGGTTTTGGGTTCCGAAGCCTGTCAAGCCCTTGGCCGGGCCGAAGGAGACGAATGAGTCGAGTTTCCTGTTTCGGCTCCAGCGCTACTTTCTGACAACCACCTTCTGCCTCGCACCGGCTTTGCTCCGGGCAAAGTAGACGCCGGCCGGAACGTGACGCAGGTCATTTGCGCCCGGCTGAAGCTCGGCCATCTTGCGGCCGTCAATGTTGAACAGGACCACCGGCTCTTTGCCGAACAGGCGGAGTCTGCCTGCTGTCACGTTCGGGAACACCAGCATACCTGACGGTAACTGCTCAACCCGTTGTTCGCTCACGCCGGTGATGACCCGGTTGGTCTTGTAGAAGATTTCTTCCTGCGACCCGAACCGCTGGTCCCAGAAAACCAGGTGGACGTAACCGTCCGCATCCAGCACCGGTTCTGCCGGCCCGGTGTTGACATACTCAAAAGTAAGCTGGGTCGAATCGGTCCAGATTTGCTGAACCGGGTCATACCGGCGGTAGCACAGACACCAGCCGGTTGAATACCCGACATGGGTCAGGTGCCGTTCACCGGTCTCAAGGTTGACACCGGCCTTGGGCTGAGGCGAAGCGGACCAGGAGTAGAAGTGTGTAACCGGTCCCCAGACTCCGGTTGCCCGGTCCCAGATGCGGTAATGAATCCTGACACTCGGCCCGCCGCCATTGTAAGCCAGATGGACGTTGCCGGCCGAGTCGTGCGCCATATTGGGCTGGGTGCAAGCGTACCCGTGGCTTGTCACCAGCTCTGGCGTTGACCAGGAGTCCCCGTTGTGATACCGGTGCCAGAGCTGGTTCTCACCCGTGCGCTGGTCCTGCCAGGCGATATGAATCCAGCCGTCATTGGTGGCAAGAACATCGTAGTAACCAGCAGGCCGACAATCACCGGTCACAACCGCCTGCTTCGGACTCCAACCAGTCCCTTTGTTGTAAACATACCAGATTTCAGCCGGGCTTGAACGCTCCTTCTGCCAGAATGCGAATACCGAATCACTGACAACAACGGTCTGGGGATAAGTGGAGAAACCGAGCGAATCATCAACAGTCAGCCGTTCTTCAGGGTCCCAGTTACCGGTTGTGCCGTCGCGCCGGCGGTATCCCAAGTCATAATAGGCATACGGAACCCCGTACCAGCGCAGAAACACCACATGCACATTGTTGCGAGAATCAGTAGAGACATCAGGCCAGTTGTGGACAGTATCCAGATTCCCGACCGAGAAAATCTCGCTCCAGCCGGTCGAATCCTTGCACCGGTAATGGACTTCGTCCCGGCCTTGCAGCCTCCGGTTGTCCTTCCATACTGCATGGAGCCAGCCTCGGCTGTCAATCGCCATCTGCGGGACACGCGACTCCTTGACGTCGTTGATGCTGAGCAGGGTGTCAGGAGTCCAGCCCGGCGGGGAGTCGAGCGGCATAGGAACGCCTCCGGCCGTTCCCCTGTAGTCAGTATTGCCCTCAGGCGATACAATCGGGCTAACCGCCACCATAATCACCAGCACTAAAGCTGTCACGATTACCTCCTGTTCTTAATCTACCTTAACAGTCTTCACCGCCCCAGTCCAGTTATCCGCTACTGCCCGGACGAAATAGGTTCCGGCCCGGGCTTCTCGTCCCAATGTGAACCGGCACGGCCCGGGCAAGAGACGCACATGGCGGGTTTCAGCAATGCGGCCGGCCGCATCAACCAGTTCTAACCGGCATTCACAACTACGGTCTGACACAAGTTCAACCCTGATTACCGGCCCTGGACCGAACGCACACATCCGCAGTCTTTCATTCGACATTCGCAATTCGCCATTCTCCACCCCGACTCCCCCGAGCGGATACAGGGGCAATTCCAGATGGGTCGGCGTTCCAGGCGAGAAATAGACAACATTGGTCGCCACCAACTTGTTCGGGTCGTTCCTGCGGAACCGGCCTCCGTTATTCGGGTTGTTCTCAAACCTCGGGAAATTGGAGGAAGTAATTGAAACCCTTATCCGGTGCCCGGTATTGAAGACATTGGCCGTAGACCAGACATCAATGTTAAACGTGTCAGGCTGATTCGGAACAAGCGAATCCTCCCGGTCCCAGCCATGCCGGTGCCGCGCCTTGAGGATATTGTCGGTCATCAGTATAGAACGGCCGTCCGGGTACACGTCGCACAGCCTGATTGCCCAGTCAGTGTCATACCGGTCGCTCGAAGCGAACAGCTTGAGCAGCACCTTACCAACGACCGCGACCGGTTCGAGAAGCACATCAGTAGTATAGACCAGGACGTCTTCGCGCGACTCCACCTGCAAAGCCTGGTCCTTTGGCCCGTACCCGCCCGGAACCCCGGTGAACTCCCGGCCCCCGATTGTCGGACAAGGATCATTCGGGTCATACACGAATGTGTCCGGCATCTCAAAGGTGTTGGGTGGCAATGTGTCAAGCCTGCCGTCCGAATGAAGATATAAGCTCCTATATTCTACCTCAGGCAAAGGCCAGGTATCAGAGAAAATCCAGTGATTGAACAGGCTGGTGTCCTGGGTGTCGCAATCCCCCATCAGGTAGAACGAAACCGCGGGCTCCTGCATGATGCCGTTGGAGTCGCCTTTGAGCCAGTAGTCATGCCACCGGGTGAACCACGAGTTCAGCGACCCGAACCTTGCGCTGGACGGAAATACGAGGTCACCCACTTCTCGCTGATTCCAGGTGTGATGGGTCCAAGGGCCAACAACCAGCTTCTGGTTCCCGAGCCTGCGATTCAACTCGGCAAAAGCTTCAATCTGGCCGTCAGTAAACAAATCGAACCACCCGGTGTTGTGCAGCATCGGTACTTGAACCGAATCCCAGCGTGAAGTCAGGTCAACCCTGCCCCACCACACCGAGTCGTACACCGCGTGCAGCTCGAAAGTGTCGAGCATGTGGGCCTGTCCCTGGCCTTGGGCCCAGGTCTCGACAAACGCCTTTCTGAACTCGCCGCCCTGGAAATGCAGGTGATGGTAATGGCTCGGATTCCCGGCCTGGGGAATCGCACAACTGAAATGGGGCGGATGGGCACCAGACCCCATATACTGGGTGCACCCGGGTGCGGAAAAACCCCTGGTCCCGATATGCCCGTCGCACCAGGACTGGGCCGCAATCCATTCAATACAGTCATATCCATCCCGCTCTTCTCCCCAGCCATCAGTCAGAAGGAACTGGGCTAGACCTTCTGACCCATGGGTCCCACGCACGTTCTGACCCACATAAATATATCCCCGGCGGTC
>JAUWNN010000094.1 GCA_030612625.1 Caldifarciminota bacterium | reverse complement strand
GGCATGGCAACGCCCCATGAACGCAGTTTTTACCAGCGTCTGCCCGCAGTGGCGTTTTGGGTTTTCGGGAACAAAGATAGACATCTGCTGCCACTGAGTGGTATGGACAGTTGCCGACACTACAAGTCTGGCTGGTATCGGTTCACGCTGGCCGCAGTTGACTCAGATACTATTGCTGGTGTGTACTTGGTTGAGTCTCATGCAGCCTGTGCCCTTGATTCGCTTGCCAGGATTGTGGCTGAGCAGGCAGGCCAGAGGTTACCAACAGTGCTCTGGCCGAGCGATTATCTCACCGATTCAGTTCGTCGTCTTACGGCTCAATTGTCAGACCGGGTGTTTTCCTACTCTGAGTTCTATCAAGAGGTTACCAGCGGTGAACATGAGGTTGACGAATATCTGCCCGTACTGGCGTTCTGGGCCTTCAATACTAAGGAAAAACACCCCGAATTTATGCACTACATGGATGACGGCGAGAACTATCTATCCGGTGGGTACAGATTCACCCTGGTTCTGGTTGACCTGGAGGAAATGGCTGCTGTTTATGTAATCGAACCTCTCCGCTAGTGCTCCAGACGACACTGTGATACCGGGACGACCTTGATTATGTTCCAGACCAAACTGCTGCGGCCGACGCGCAGTAGCTTCATGGCGCTTTGAACCACCAAGAGCGCTAGGTACACCAAAAAAGAACAGCGCTCCGCGCCGGGCTTCCAAGAGAATGAGGAACCCGCCTCTTTCCTGTTGCCCGCCGCAGGCGGTGGAGAAGCATGATTCTTGGCGTCTCTGATGGTTGTTTTCTTTCGGCGGGTAAGAAAAGTGGTGTCCAGGAAGTCACGGGGAATCCGAGTGTTGAGCATCGGACGGCAACGTCAGTGGTTGCGGACAGTCGGCGAAACACAGTTTCAACACGGAAAGCTGGCTTGACATCTTTTTTCCCGCCTTGCATAATGTGGTCGTGAGCATGACCAATTCGGGCCAAGGCGACATTCCAGAGTCTGTTGAGCACGCGACCAATATGCCGGTTTCAACACCTGGTGTGGTGGTGACAAAGCCCGATCTCGACCTATGGCTTCAAGACCGGGTCTGGCTGGTCGCGCTTGTGATAACAACGGTGGGGTTCGTGCTCAGAGTGCTGGCTGCTGCTCCGGCATACTTGAACCCGGACGAAGCGGTTCATTTCCTGATGGCAAACAAGTCCAGCCTCGCCGCTGTATACCAGTCTAACTTGTACAACGCTAATCCCCCGATGTTGCACGTGATTCTCTACTTTCTGCGCGGGTTCGGCAACTCGGATTTCATGCTGCGACTACCTTCGGTGCTTGCCAGCACGGCTACGCTCTGGGTAGCCTTCAAGTGGCTGAGTGGTGTTCTTGGAAAAAATGCAGGGCTTGTCGGTCTGACTTTGCTGGCCTTTGCACCGGAGGTAACTCGCCTCTCAGTGCAGGTGCGAGAGTACAGTATCCTGGTTTTCTTCATAGTGAGTGCTTTGTTTTTCCTCGAACGTGCATTCCGCGAGAAGTCGCCAGTAATGATGGCCCTTTTCGGTATCATGCTGATTCTTTCTTCCCTCATTCACTATGCTGCTGTATTGTTTGCAGCGGCAATAGGACTGTATGCTCTTTCCCGTATCATTCGCGACCGGCCGCCTGCAAAGGCAGTCGGTGTCTGGATAGCAGGTCAGGTGGTGACTGCTGCGTTGGCTGCCTTCTTTTATGTAACGCATATTGCGAAACTTCGGGGTAGCGACTGGGAAGCTCTTGCTAAACAGGAATGGCTCAGGGCGTCCTATTTCCATCCTAGGGAGGACAGTATCCTGTTCTTTCCCATAAGGCAGACCGTTGCAGTGTTCGAATACCTGTTTTCCTCGGACATAGTAGGAATCATCGGATTGCTCTTTTTCCTTGCCGGTGTTGTCTTTCTCTTCATTGTGAGCGTGCAAGGCAGGATACAGGGCAAGCGGCGTGACTTCGGTCTGCTTCTGGTGCTGCCGTTTGTCGTCGGATGTGGAGCCGCCTTGTTCGGATTCTACCCTTACGGCGGCAGCCGACCTTCTTTTCACTTGATAGTTTTTGGAGTTGCGGGAGTGAGCTTTCTTGTCGGGAAATTCGCCGGCAAGAAGCTTTGGCCGGTCCTGTTAGCTACGGTCGTCCTGATGCCTTTATGGAACATAACAGCACATCCCCCGGACCAGAGTATTGACCCGCGGGACCAACGGCGGTCACTGATGACCGCGGCAATGGACTATGTCCGCCAGATAACTCCTTCGGGCGGGATAGTTCTGTCAGACCACCAGACACAGTTGCTTCTCAGTCGCTACCTGTGTGGGAACAGAGCCGCTCTAGTGAAAACACAGCACCAGGATTTTCAAGAACTCTCGTGTGAGGAATATCGTCTGGTTATGCCGATAGGGGTCTGGGCATTCCAGGCCAAAGGGTTTGGCGAAAGGCTTTCCCAGATGGCCGAAGTCTATGGGTTGGAACCGGGGGACCGGGTTTGTGTTGTTTCTGCCGGCTGGGGAGAGAACCTTGCCGATGGGCTGGCCAGAAGGTCCACAACGACTTGGCCGGGACTCCGGAAATTCGGGCGCGCGATTTCCGTGTTTCAGGTTGTGGTCGGGTCAGAACCGTCCAGCGTTGCGAGGATTCGCAGGAAGCTCAATTTGCTTGCCAGGATTGTGGCTGAGCAGGTAGGCCAGAGGTTACCAACAGTGCTATGGCCGAGTGACTGTCTTTCCGATTCAGCTCGTCGTCTTGCTGCTCGGCTATCAGACCGGGTGTTTTCCTACTCTGAGTTCTATCAAAAGGTTACCAGCGGTGAACATGAAGTTGACGAATATCTGCCCGCACTGGCATTCTGGACCTTTGATACCAATGAGAGGCACCCAGAGTTTATGGCCTATATGAACGAAGGTGAGAACTACATCTCGGCCGGATACCGGTTCACTCTCGTCGGCGTTGACCCGGATAGCATTGCCGGCGTATACCTAATTGAGCCTCTGGTGTTCAATCAATAACGCCGGCTCAGGTCCTCGGACAGGGTAAGGCATGCGCTATATCGGTAATGTTTTCCGGCCGCCATCCGAAGCGCGGTCGCTTCTGCTGCAGGTAACATTAGGCTGTTCTCATAACCGGTGCGCATTCTGCGCGATGTACCGGGACAAGAAGTTCCGGGTGCGGAAGCTTGAGCCTGTGCTCGAGGATGTCGAGATGGCGCGGGAGCATTACGGTTCCGGTGTGAAGCGGGCCTTTTTGTGCGACGGCGATGCGATGATGCTACCAACTTCGCACTTGCTGAAAGTCCTGAAGGCACTGGGGCGCAATTTCCCCGAGTTACAACGGGTTGGGATTTATGCCAATGCCCGGGATATCCTCAAGAAGACGGATGATGAGTTGAAGGAACTGGTTCGACACAGGCTCTCGATATTCTATCTCGGGCTTGAGTCCGGCTCGGACCGCATACTTAAGTGGATAGACAAAGGTACGACCGCTGCCGAGATGGTTGCGGCGGTGAACAAAGGGATGGCGGCCGGTATGAAGTCATCGGTTATCTATCTGCTCGGGCTGGGTGGCAGGAAGCTCTGGAAAGAGAATGCCGTTGAATCGGCCCGCGCGGTATCGCAGATGAACCCCAACTATCTTTCCGCGCTCACCGTTACCGTAATTCCGGGCACGCCGCTTGCCGAGGCGCTGGACAAAGGGCAGTTCGAACTACCCGGTCCTGAGGAGTTGGCCCAGGAACTAAAGCTTTTCCTCGAACAAGTGAATGTAAAGGCTACGGTGTTTCGGTCCAACCATGCGTCAAACTACGTACCTCTGGCCGGCAGATTGCCTAAGGATAAGGAACGGCTGATTGCTGAAATCGACGACGCAGTCAGGAATCAGCAGTTCAAGCCGGAGTTCTTGCGCGGGCTTTAGCCCGGCGCGGGACATAACCCAATTCCGTCCTCGGAATCAGGATTGTATCCCAAGTCCGCCCGGACCTGTGGCGGTCTTTCGGCAGAAGACCCTCTCGCTTCGTGAGCCATCAGATGGCACCTGCCTTCGGCAGAGCAGGGCGGTTCAGCGCCGGATTGCCACGTCGCGGAGCCTGCCCCGAGGCCACCGGAAGACGACACCCGGTGTCGCCCCGAGCGAGTCCGACGAGTCGAGGGGTCTTCCGGGCGAGATTCCTCGACTCCGCTACGCTCCGCTCGGAATGACAGAAGTGAAGGGCTCGCAATGACGTGGCCGTGGGGGCTCCTCGCAATGACACAGCGTTGCATTGCTTTGGCGAAACTCAATATTCGATGAAACCGTGGGCCTTGAATCGGTTGATTATGGAGTCTCTTGGGAAAAGGCCGACGTGCCGGGAGAGCTCTTTGCCTTCTGAGTTGAGAAATATCTGGGTTGGGATGAACCGGATACTGTATTTGCGCGCCATTTGCTGATTCTGGTCAACATCAATGATCTGAAATACGACCCGGTCGCTGTATTCCTCCTCCAGTGCGTGAATGATGGGATTCTGTACCCGGCAAGGCGGACACCTTTCGGAAGTGAAGTCCCAGAGCTTCGGGAGTCCCTTTTCTTCCTGGACGGGTGCTGCCTCCCGCTGTGATTCAGGGGCCTGATGCTGGGTCGGCTGGACCCGCGCGGCTGTCTCGGTTCTCGGACCGCAGCCCGGGACGCCCAGGATAAACAAAACGGCTATCAACGCTGATGCGAATCGCATTGGATCCTCCTTTGGGTTTTAACTGCCACAGATTACATCTCCAAGGGAACGCAGTCAACGATTCCATCTACCGGACAAGGGTTTGACGCTTTACAGCCTAATCGGTCAGGACAAACTTGTTCATCGGGCCAGGAGTTCCGGGTGACAATTGAGCGAAGTAGACCCCGGCACTGACTCTGCGGTCGCTATTATCGGTGCGGTTCCAGGTAACCGAACTCCTGCCATCCGGACTCAGCCGGCACTCAAGAGTTCTGACCAGGCATCCGCACCGGTCGTAGACCTGAAGGGTTCGAGGGTTCGAGGGTTCCAGGGTTCCGGAGACCTGGAATGTGATTCTGCCTGACGCCGGGTTTGGCCGAATTGAAACGATTTCAGCCCTGGACAGAACGCCTTTTGTTTCTTCAGCCAGACCGGTGGCGACATAACAGGAGTCCAGGACCCAGTTGTCCGGGTCAACGACAACTGATTCGGGCCGGACCAGGAACAGGAATGTATCCACTTGCGGGTTGGCGTTCGGATGGAAGCAGAGCAGCGTGTCAAGTCCTGGGCCGCAGAACTTGACCGGCAAAGGCATGTGAAAAATCTCCGGGGCTTGGCTGCCGTTGTTCTGTGCAAGACTGGTGATTACCTGCCAGCCGTCAGCAGTTTCCTGAACGGTCCAGTCAAGGAAACACCTGGGGAATCCGGCCTGGTAAATCCATTCGTCAAAGAACCAGTCGAGTTCAAGTCCGGTTACCTGCTCGTGAATCCGGCAGTAGTCGTCGGTTGACACGGTGCCGTATCTGAAAGAGTCGGCATAGACACGCATGGCCCGGTAGAAGATGCCGGGCTGAGTGAACAGGGTGTCGCCTTCAAGGAACCTGAGCATATGCTGGACCCAGGCCCCTTTGCAGTAAACATTGCCGTAGTCGTAGATGATGGGCGGGTCAAAGGTCGGGAATCGGTAGTAGCGGTCCCGGGCAAAGAAGGAGCCGGCCCGGGAGCGCATCAGGGCGTTGAAGTAGTTCCGGTCATTCAGGTGGCCCATATACATACATTCGGAATAGGTCGCAAAACCTTCGTTCAGCCAGACATTGCGAAAGTCAACATGGGTGACCATATCGCCCCACCACATATGGGAAAGCTCATGCGAAAGTGTAACATCGCCGCCGCTGATTAGGCTGGTATGGAGCATCGTCATGGTCTGGTGTTCCATTCCGCCCCAGGGAAAACCGTAATAACCGGGCACCATGCCGTATTTCTCGAATGGGTAGGGCCCATAGAGTGCGGTATCGGAGAAATACGCCATCATGTCAGGCAGGTTTCTGAAGCCGTGATGGGAGCGGGCCGAATCCCCGGGCCAGAGGTAATAAGGCATCGGGGTGGTGTCGCCGGTCTGGCTCACAAACGTGTCAGCCCACATGGCGAATCTTGACGCGGAGAAAGACATCAGGTAGGTGGCGATCGGATAAAGATGGCGCCACCAATAAGTCCTTGTACCGTTTTCCGAATTGAAGGTGACCGAGTCGCAAAGGCCGTTGGCGCAGGTCTGGAACGTATCGGGAACGGTCAGGTTGTACATTACCCCACGCTCGGCTTTGTCCATCGGGTCGTCAAAACATGCGAACCAGTAATGGTTGTTGCGCGGACAGCCGCAGGTCATCGTATGGGCATAACGGCAGGAAGGCGGCTTGCCGAAATAATAGCCCTTGTTAGGGATTGTGCTGTCACGGTGATAGAAAACACTGATGACCGTCGAATCGCCCTGGGGCAACGGGGTATCCAGTTCGATGTGCAGAAGACCTGACGGCGTGGTGAATGTCAGTTGTGTGCCTTCCCGTTTCACCGAGTCGCACACCAGGCTGGCGAAATTGAGCGAGAACGTGTCTAGTAAAGGCACTTCGCTCAGGAACGCAATCTGCTCGTGGCAGGTGTAGCCGGCGTTTGTCATCGGCAGATTGAAATCAAGTCGGTAATGGCGGACATTGTAGGAATGGGTTGATTCGGCTATCTGAGGGTAACACCCTTGCGCTGCGCAGGGTGTTACCCTATTCGGCATAACCGGCCGTGGCCCAAGGTCAGGCCAGGCCATGCCAATAGACAAGAACAGAACAAACAGGTTCATTTCTCCTCCTCAGAAAAGCAGTTCTGCTATCTGGACCGCATTGAGAGCCGCGCCTTTGCGCAGGTTATCGGTCATGACCCAGAAGTTGAGCTCTTCCGGCACTGCACCCTGGCGCAGGCGGCTGACGAACACTTCATCATGACCTTCGGCAATGGTGGCTGGTCCTGAGTACTCATCGGTCGTCATGAAGAGCACACCCGGAGCGTTGCAGAGAATCGTCCGCGCGCTTTGCCACCAGGCCTTTTTCTCAAACCGGGCTGTGACCGCCAGGCAGTGGCCGTGCTTGACCCCCACCCGGACGCAGGTAACGTTCACCAGCAGGTCAGGCAGACTGAGAATCTTACGGGTTTCGTTGATGAGCTTCAATTCTTCGGCTGTGTTGCCTGCGGGGTCGTAGTTTCCGATTTCGGGAATGACGTTTTGTGCGACCTGGCAGGGGAAGGGGGATCGGGGCTCGGGGGTCGGGGCTCGGGGGTCGGGGCTCGTTGGTTCCTGGTTCATCGCCAGACATTCGGTTTCGAACTGTAACTGCTCCAGAGCTTTTCTGCCCGCGCCGGAAACAGACTGGTAGGTTGCAACATTCAGTGCCTTGAGCCCGAACTTCCGAGCAAGCGGGGCAATTGCGACGGTCAGGGGTATTGTGGTGCAATTCGGATTGGCGATGATGTTCTTGTGGTTCTTCACAGCTTCGGGGTTCACTTCAGGCACTATGAGCGGAACGTCTTCCTTGAGCCGGAAATGGCTTGACTTATCAATAACCGGACAGCGCTTGGCAACTTCAGGCACGAACTCCTCGGCAAGCTCAGGCTCAAGGCAGAAAAATGCCACATCAAGCCCCTTGAAACCCTTGGGGTCAAGCTTCTTGACTTCCAGTTCATTGTCCTGGAAGTCTATTCTGGTGCCGGCGCTCCTGCCTGAAGCGAACAGCCTGAGTTCGACGATTCTCCAAGGGCCGGATTCCAGGACCCGGATAAGGGTTTCACCAACCAGTCCGGTTGCGCCCGCAATGCCAATTTTCTTCATTGTCTCAAACTAACCTGTTGCCGGCCAAAGTCAAGCGGCTTGGAGCCAGCGACAAACCACAGATGAACACGGAGAGGAAGACAGAATACAGAGGACAGGATACCATGCCGCTAGCGTACCAGGATGAATTTCTTCAAGGAAAAGAAGTTGTTCGAGCTGAGGCTGGCAAAGTACACACCTGCGGGCAGTTTCTCTGTCCTGACTCTGAGTCTGTGTTCACCCGTGGCGAGAGTATGGTTTTTCTTCAGGACGCATCGGCCGGCCTTGTCAAGTATGGCCAGCATAATTGTTGTCTCAGTCTTGAGATTCAGGCTCAAACACAGGGTGTGGTTGACTATGCTTTTCTGCAGGCTGATGTGTCCTATTGGGCAGCCACTGCGATATTCGGTTACCCCGGTGCAGGCTGACCATTTCAACGCGTCAAAGGCAATGTGCCGGCCCTGGGTTCCGGTAGCGTCGCCAAGCCGCACACAGCCGGAATCGTGTCCAAAGGGATAGATGCCGAGCGAGACCCATTCGTCAGAATGGACTGCCTGGTTCACAAAGACCGTGGTGTCGCCGGCCTGGTAATGGATTCGGTATCGGGCCTGGGTGGCGGTGGCATTGATACCTGGGATGAAGGCCGATACTTCGTAATCACCTGGGGCCGGCAGAATCGGAGTCCAGACAGCATAGCAGGTGTCCGCACTTGCAGTGGTATAGGTCCACCAGAAATGGCTGTTGTAACCGGCAAGCCGGTCGTGCCAGAAAGCCATGGATGACGGGGCTGCAGTATGAAGATAAAACCCCTGCTCAATCGCCAGGTCATCAACCAGGGTATCGGCCGGTGCGGGCCGGCCGGCCCTGGAACCGACGGTCCAATAGACGCTGTTAAGATTCTGATACCCGTTGTTGTAACCGGGCCAGTCGTACCGGGCATATTTGCCGAAGTAGTTGGGATAACCGGGCAGGTTCTTGTTGCCGTACGGGTCATTGCAGACGATGATGCCATTCCCGGCATAGCCGACACCCAGAACAAGGTGGCCTGATGTGGTCAGGCCGACGCACATCGAATACGGATACCCGGCGTTGAGCTCTCCAATGGCTTCGTTCAGAGTCGGTGACCAGTCGTGCCAGGATTCGATGCCATGATTGGACACGTATCGGGCCATTGAATTGGACGGCCGGTTTGACCCGCTCCACATGTACCCGTACCCGCCTTTTGCCCAGTTACTGTCCGGGTCCTGGGCTTCGAGGTTGTAGTTCTCCTCGCCATACCGATACCGCTCGCAGATGTATCTTCCCCAATGGCTGGTGTGAGGATAAGGGGATGAACACTGGCAACTCCATTTCGGCAGCCTGAGAAAATGGGCGATTGCCATCATTGCGGTTGTCGGCGCGCAGGCCCAGTGGCCGTTGAACCAGTCCGGGGTGTCGTAAACCTGGTGGATGTACGGAATGTCGAGCGAGTCGTCCGCCTGGACCGGCCCTGGGACCTGGCGATATTCGAGTTCCAGCGGTTGCTCAAGCGAATAGATTCCTTTGACCCCTATCAACTGCTCGTTCTCAATCGTGCCTCTGAACAAGGTCCGGCCAGAGTAGTTGTGAAAAACGATTTCACCGGTCCGGCCAAAGCTCGGGTCCATTTCAAAGACTGCGGGAGTATCGGTCAGCCTGACCGTTCTGCTTGCGTCAAATCCGGACAGGTACAAATCAGAACCCAGCAGTTCGCGGCCGTCGGTTTCTGTTCTGTGATAGACAAGAAATCTGCTGTCAGCAGACCAGGTCGGCACGCCGCCTTTACCGATTGTCCAGGTTGTCCGGCTTGCCAGGCCATAAACCCTGATTACTCCGGTCAGACTCCTGAAAGCCAGTTTCCGGGAGTCTTGTGCCCAGACCGGACTGAAACAGCCGTTCCGGCTATCGGTAATCTGCTGTTTGCGTCCTGTTTCCAGACACAGGAGCCAGAGCCGGTCATCCTGGTCATTGTAGGCAACATACTTCCCATCGGGCGAGATTGGGGCAAGGTTGGCATAGCTGTCCAGGTCGAAGCGGTCAGTTCTGTCTCCAGCCAGAACGAGCAGTTCTTCACCGATAGTGAAAGCGACTACGCCATCGTTTGTGAAACCGGGCTGGCCGCAGAAGGGAACAGGTTCATGCAGTGCCAGGACTGTTTTGGAATCAAGGTCGAGAAGGGCCGGATACTGGTAGCCGTCATCCTGGATAATCTTCACTCCGAGCTTCCGGCCGTCAGGTGAAACCGAATACCAAAACCCGCACCCGGGCCGGGCAAGGATTCTGCTGATTCTCTCGGTTTCAATCAGATAGATGGCTGAACCGGCCTCGTCTGTTACTATAACCCTGCCGGAAATCAGGCTCGGTCGGGAAAAACAGCCGGCCGGTGGAGGATATGAAACAAGCAACCCGAGCAGCAGTATGGAACCCATATTGAGTGTATGCTACTGGCTGGAGACGGACGATGTCAAGCCGGTTAGGCGGGCAATGCAAGCCACAGATGAACACAGATGAACCTAGCGCGGCCCCCGAAGGGCCGCAACCAAACCAGGATTAGCCACGAAATCACGAAAGGCACGAAACGGAAGTCAACCGCCAAGAACGCCAAGGGAAAAGTGAACCACAGATAGACACAGATGAGGAGGAGTCATAG
>JAUWNN010000122.1 GCA_030612625.1 Caldifarciminota bacterium | reverse complement strand
CCACCGATGGTTTTATTTTAATTATTCCGAGCGCAGCGTGCTGTAGTCTGTTTGCGTAAGATTGGCTCTTCGGATGTGCCTCGCAATGACATAGGGGTGGGAGCCATCAGGAGCACGAGTCTGATAGTCCTATTGCTGTTTGTCTGCGGGCAGTTTGCCGGCGGTAAAGGGGTTGATTTCCAGGTTGACTGGTCCTTGTTTCGAGGGGCGGGCGATTCGAGCCGGGTCGAGTTCTTTTATGCGATTCCGATATTCACGGAGCACGGGGTTCAGTTCGAGTTTGAGGCCAGGGATTCGGGGCTTGTTGCCGAGTTCTCGGTGCGGTTCGAGATGGAGGGCGAGGAGGGATTCCAGAAGGATGCCACTATCTACAAGCGGGTGTCGGCCGGTTCCACTCTGGTGGATGAGGCTCAGGCGAAACGTGCTATTGTGGACGGCTTCAGCCTGCAGGTGCCTCCGGGTAAGTACCGGTTCAGGATGGCGGTGGCAAAGCCGGTGCTGGCCGGAGATACGGGGTGCTTTGCCGAGGCCGGAAGCATTGAGGACAGCCTGGATGTGCCGGACTTCTCACAGGGGCTGGCAATGAGCCTGTTGCAGCTTGCGGCCGGGGTGGCGTTTGACACTGTTACCGGCGGCTTTTCGGTAGTCCCGAATCCGATGCGGTGTTACGGCAGTGCCGGACTGGGAACGGTCTACTTCTATTTCGAAGGGTACAATCTTGAGCCCGAAGCGGACAGCTTTGAGGTGAGTGCCGCGCTTCTGAGCCGCTCGTCTGAGCCCGAGACTCTGGTTTCTGCCGAGCCCAGCGCCAGGTCGAAGTCCGGGTCAGAAGTGTCGGCTACGCTCGGGATGAGCGTTGCCGGGCTTGAGCCCGGAGAGTATCTGCTCGGGGTGGAGATACTGGACCGGGGACGGAATGAGACTGTGGGCCGGCACGCGGTTTTCCGGGTTGCCGGGGAAGAGGAGCCTGCCCAAGTCACGCCTTACAGGCTTGAGATGAGCGAGCTGGAGCGGCGCCATCATGACCGGCTGGAGTATGTCGCTACCCGGAATGAGCTTGACTATTACAACGCTTTGAGTGACTCGGGCCGGGAGGCATATCTTGCCTGGTTCTGGTCCCGTCACAACCTGGCCGAGTTTGCGAGAAGAATGGAAACTGCTGAAGCACGATTCAAGACCGCCAGGACTTCAGGCGTGAAAACGGACCGGGGAAGAATCTATGTGAAGTACGGGGAGCCGGATGAAGTGGAGCACCGGGTTCTTGAGGTTCACACGAGGCCGCGCGAGTACTGGCACTATTATAATCTGGGCTATGTTTTCGTGTTCATTGATTTACGCGGAGACAGCAACTTCAGGCTGGCTTATACCGACAGCCCGGATGAGCCCAGGACCGGACTCGAGCGCTATCTGACCCCGGAGGAAGAGGAGATGTTTCACTAGTGCAGAAGGATTCAGGAAATGACAAGGAAATCTCCACTTGTCACCCTGAGCGGAGCGAAGGGTCTGCGAGGAGAGATTCTTCGGAGGACCTCAGAATGACAGCGGGTTCCGCTGTGGTGGAACTGCATGCTTTCAGGTCCGAAGTGTGCTCGGTGGCAAAAGGACTGGACGTGGAACCGGGCGACCTGGTGATTATCCGGGACGATGAGGGTGAAGACCTGGGCCAGGTGCTTGGTGCGGTTAGTGCTGAGGAGGAAAGGGGAATTATCCTGCGCAAGGCGAATGATGAGGACCTTGAGAGGCGGCACGAACTGGATGAGAAAACCAGGAGAGTGTTTGGGCTTTTCTGCCGGCTCAAGGACGAGTTCGGGCTGAAGATGAAGGTGATTGACGCCCACTGGCGCTGGGACCGGAAGAAGGTCTGTTTCTACTTCATCTCGGAACAGCGGATCGATTTCCGGGCGCTGCACAAAATGATATCCTCGGCTCTGAACATCCGGGTGGCGATAAAGCAGGTCGGAGCCAGGGACCATGCCCGGATGGTCGGCGGCCTCGGGCTGTGCGGAAGGGAGTTGTGCTGTAAGGGTTTCATGAGGGAGCTGAGACCGATAGCGCTGCGCATGGCCCGGCAGCAGAACCTGTTTGTGGAGCCGGCTAAAATCTCAGGCCTGTGCGGCAAGCTTCTGTGCTGTCTGAGTTTCGAAGCGGAAACTTACCGCCAGGCCATGGCCGAGATGCCGAGAATCGGCAGCCGGGTTCAGACCGGCCGGGGCCCGGGCGAGGTAACCGGTTTTGATGCTCTGGCCCGGAAGGTGAATGTCCGGTACGACGATGATATTGAGCAGGCAGTCTGTCTGGAGGAGATTACCGGTGAGGAATGAGTGGATTGAGGAGATAGCCCGAGCTGAGCGGATTGACCCTGCCGAGCTCAGGAAGCTGGTGAAGACCGGCCGGGTTGTTGTCTTGCGCAACCGGCGCCACCGGGTAAAGCCGCTCGCGGTCGGTAAGCAGACCAGAGTGAAAGTGAATGCGAATATCGGCACATCGCCGGACCGAAGCGACCTGGAGTTTGAGCTTGAAAAGCTCAAGGCCGCGGTTGATGCGGGTGCAGACACGGTAATGGACCTCTCGGTCGGAGGTGACATTGATGAAGTGAGAAGGGCGATTGTCAGCGAGTCCGCGGTGCCGGTCGGAACTGTGCCGGTGTATCAGGTGGCTCTGGATGCGCGCAAGCGGCGTAAGTCCTTTGTCGAGACGAAGGCGAAGGACATGCTTGCGGGTGTTGAAAAACATGTCGCTGACGGAGTTGATTTCATTACCGTCCATTGCGGGGTGACGCGAAGGAATGTCGAGATTCTTCGCAACAGCAAGCGGTTGTGCGGCATTGTTTCCCGGGGCGGGGCGATGCTTGCCGAGTGGATGACCTATAACCGTAAGGAGAGCCCGCTCTATGAGTATTACGACGACCTGCTCGCAATTGCCAAGCATTATGGAGCAGCACTGAGTCTTGGGGACGGGCTCAGACCCGGGGCTCTGGCAGATGCAACCGATGAACCCCAGGTTGCCGAGCTTGTTACCATCGGTGAACTGGTGCAGCGGGCCCGGGAGGCCGGGGTGCAGGTGATGGTTGAGGGGCCGGGACATGTGCCCCTGGACCAGGTCGAGGCGAATGTTGTTCTGGAGAAAACGTTGTGTGATGAAGCGCCGTTCTATCTGCTCGGGCCTCTGGTGACCGATGTTGCCTGTGGATATGACCACATCAGCGGTGCAATCGGCGGCGCGCTGGCCGCTTTCTATGGTGCCGATTTCCTCTGCTATGTGACACCGTCTGAGCACCTGAGACTGCCTGATGCTGAGGATGTCAGGCAAGGGGTAATCGCATCAAGGATTGCGGCTCATGCGGCTGATGTGGCCCGGCACCATCCGGGTGCGATAAGATGGGACCACCGGCTTTCTGCGGCCAGGGGCCGGCTTGACTGGAAGCAGGTGTTGCGAGACTGCATTGACCCGAAACGGGCAGA
Organism: Caldifarciminota bacterium; assembly: GCA_030612625.1. Lineage (GTDB taxonomy): Bacteria > Hydrothermota > Tepidihabitantia > Tepidihabitantales > Tepidihabitantaceae > UBA3079. The sequence goes on along the minus strand of JAUWNN010000122.1, from coordinate 5,466 downwards.
AGAGATTTTCTCGGCAAGCCGTTCGCAGACCCCGGGTGTCTGCACGATGTGCGGCGAGTTCTGTGCAATTAGGAAAACTAAGGAGACATTTCATGGGAAAACCCGCAGTTAGCACGCCGTCTGCGGCGGGCAAGAAAGAAAGAAAGAAATCCGGAAAGGGAGCCCGCGCTCGGAGCGCGGTGAAGTACAAACTTTTCACGCCGGGTCCGGTTCAGGTTCCGGGTTATATCCTTGATGAGTTGGGGTCCAAGCTGGTGTACCACCGGGAGGAGGCTTTCAGCAAGATTTTCGCCTCGGTCCAGAAGGGGCTGCAGAAAGTTCTCGTGACCAGGAACGACGTTTTTGTTCTGACCGCGTCCGGCACCGGTGCTATGGAAGCGGCGGTCGTCAACCTTGTAAGCCCGGAAGACAAGGTGCTGGTGGCAATCTCAGGCAAGTTCGGAGAGCGGTGGCGGGAACTCTGCATCAGGGCCGGGGCGTATGTCGACAGCCTGACCCGGCCTTATGGCGAGTCAGTGCCGCCGGTTGAGGTCGAGCGTCATCTGCTGGCTGCCGATACCGTCAAATGCGTTTTCACAACCCTGGCCGAGACTTCGACCGGAGCCCTGAATGACATCAAGGCAATCGGTGAGATATGCCGCCGGCTGAACCGGATTCTGGTTGTTGACGCGGTGGCCGGGCTGGGTGCGGATGAGTTGCGCACTGATGCCTGGCATGTTGATGTGGTGGTGGGCGGCTCGCAGAAGGCGCTGGCAGTGCCGCCCGGGCTTTCTTTTATCACTCTGAGCGAGCGGGCCTGGGAACTGGTGCAACGGTCAAAAGGGGTGCGCTACTACTTTGACCTGCAAGCGTATCGCCGTTTTGCAGCAAAAGGACAGACTCCCTGGACACCGGCGATATCGTTGTTCTATGGACTTGATGCCGCGCTTCGGAGAATCGCGAAGACCGGGGTTGTCAGGTACTGGAATTCCCACAAGCAGATGGCCCAATTCGTGCGGGGCAAGATGAAGCGGCTCGGGCTTGAGCTGTTCGCGGCGAAACCATCCAATGCGCTCACTGCGGTGAAGATGCCGGTCGGGGTGGACGGTGCTAAGATTGTCGAGGCCTGCAAAGGGGAAGGATTCCTGTTTGCCAATGGTCAGGCAAATCTGCGCGGCAAGATAGTCAGAATCGGCCACATGGGCCCGGTGAGCAAGAGTTCAATGACACGAGCGTTGGCCTGCTTCAGAAAGCAGTTTCTCAAGGCTGCTGGTCGCGCCCATTAAGCTCTGCCAGACCAGCGGTTTAGCTTACCGGCCCCGGAAGAGGAATTCCTGTCGCAGAGGCAATAACCTCTGGTTCTTAGGTTAAGTTTCAGCTTTTCAACTCCTTAGAACTCGGCGCAGGTGCTTCGGGGTTGGTATGGTGTTTGCACCTATCTGAGTGGAGGAAGATGAAACACCCACCCCTGCGATTCTGGCATGTTCTTATCGGCGGACTGCTGCTCATTTCGCTCGGGTTCGCTTCGAGTGTGGGACTGAAGCTAGGGCCGATTGAGGTGCTGGTGCCGCTGGTTGTGGTGGTGGGCGGGCTGACCGCGCTCACTGCAATGTCGGGAAGCGGGCCGCGCGCCTTTATGTAGTGGCTTTTCTTCAGCCCGGCCGGTTTTTCTGAGAATTCTCTTCGTCCGGTAGCCGGAGTTTTCCCATTCTTTTCAGAAACACAGCCAGATAGTTGAGGAAAGAAACGGCAATGAGAACGGTCACAGTCATGTCAACGTATGGTTTGTAAAACCTCAGCACCGCCAGGTTCAGAGTATAGTAGACAATCAGCAGGGCAAAGGCGAAGCCGGTGATTTTACCCAGCACATTCGAGGACACAAACGAACCCTGAGATTTCATTATCACCAGACTCCCGGCCAGAATAAGGAGGTCGCGCAGGATAACCGCGGCCGCAATATGAATGGGAAGACCGCTGACACAGACCAGGGTTACCAGAACCGAGCCTACCCAGACTTTGTCCACCAGGTGGTCAAGCACCCGGCCCAGGTCTGATACCTGGTTGAGTCGGCGGGCAAGAAAACCGTCCAGGGCGTCGGTCACCCAGGAAATGAGCATGAGGGCAAGGGCCGCAATGCCTTGCCGCTTGACAAGAAGCAGCAGTACCACCGGCAGGAGCAGGAGGCGTGATACGCTGAGCAGATTGGGAATAGTGACGAATCTTCTTGCGCCCGAAGGGCTGCTTCGGTTCTGGTTATCTGCCACGCTCCGCCTTTTTCAGCATTTCCCGGGCATGGGCAAGGCCGGTCTTGGTGACCGATGTGCCGGCAACCATCCGGGTCAGTTCCTCGACCCGGGCTTCATCTTCAAGCTTTCTGATAAAGGTGAAGGTTCTGCCCCCGCGGGTGGACTTGGTGACAAGGAAGTGGCGGTCCGCATACTTGGCAATTTGAGGCAGGTGGGTTATGCAGATTACCTGCTGAGTGCGGCCAAGCCGGCTGAGCCTTTTGCCGACCGCTTCTGCAACCCGGCCGCCGATGCCGACGTCTATTTCATCGAACACCATTGATGGCACCAGTTCTATCCGGGTCAGGACGTTCTTCAGAGCAAGCATTATTCTTGAAAGCTCGCCGCCCGAGGCCACTTTGCGCAAAGGTCTGAGTTCCTCGCCCGGATTGGCGGTGAAAAGGAATTCGACCGTGTCAATTCCATTCGGGGTCAGCGCGTCAGCATCGGGTTGTGCGGGCCGGATGATTTCTACTGCCAGCTTTGCTTTGCCGAGCCCGAGCGCGGCGAATTCGGTGGCCAGTTTTGTCTCGAGTTGTTTCTTGGCACGTTGCCGTTTTGTTGAAAGGGATTCTGCATGTTTGAGCAGCTTGCTCTTCTGGTTCTCGATATCCCGGCTCAGGTCTTCGCACTTTGATTCGTCCAGCTCAATCGAGTCGAGTTCTGCGCGCAGTCTGGCCTCAAGTTCAGGAAGTTCGTCAGCGGTGACCCGGTATTTCCTCTCCAGCTTTTCGATGAGAAAGAGCCGGGCGTTGACTTCTTCAAGCCGGCCGGGTGAGAACTGGATTGCTTCCCGGTAGGAAATCAGCTCACGCCAGAGGTCGTCGAGCATGTTCTGGGCATCGGCCAGTGTCTTGTGCCGCTCTTTCAGGCCCTTGTCCAATCTGCCCAGTTCTTCGAGCTTTTTTGCTGCTGTGGCCAGAAGTTCGGTAATCGAACCTTCTCTTTCGGAAATCAACTCCTCAAGACTTCTCGCCAGGGTGTAGCGCTGCTCCGCACTCTCAAGGAGTTCCTTTTCCTTTTTCAGGTTTATGACCTCCCCGGGCTCAACTTTCGCGTCTGAAAGTTCCTTGAGCTGGTACTCGGTCAGCTCAAGGTGCTCGCGGCGTTCAGCCAGTTCCTTTTTGAGGCCGGCCAGTTCTTTCCGGGCGGCTAGCAACTGCTGGTGTTCCTGCGCAAACCGGTTCCGTTCATCGGTGAGCCGGGCATAGGAGTCAAGGATTCCCAAGTGTACCTCAGGCTTCAAGAGGAACTGGTGCTGGTGCTGGCCGTGCAGGTCAACCAGCCGGTCACCGAGCCGGCGCAGCGCATTAACAGTTACGGTGGAGTCATTGGCATAGGCCGTGCTCTTGCCGGACCGGCCGGCGCGGCGGCGGAGAATCAGGGCATCGTCAGCGATTTCGATACCCAGCTTCTGGCAATCGGACGCAGTGCTTTTTGCGGCTTCAAATCTGGCCTCGACCTGGGCGTTTTCAGCACCGGTCCTGACCATTGTCACATCGGGGCGCTCGCCCAGGACAAGGGAAAGCGCGCCGATGATTATCGACTTGCCGGCCCCGGTCTCGCCGGTGAGCACGTTCAGACCCGGGCAGAATTCCACAGTCAGTTTATCAATCAGGGCGTAGTCTTTGATGCGGAGCTCGGCAAGCATTCTACTTCCGGCCAGAGAACTCAACCGCCAAGGCCGCCAAGCTCGCCAAGGGTCGTGTCATTGTGAGGCTGCACATTCGGTTCCCTCAGTGTAAACTCCGCAGCCGTGGCAATCTTCCGCTGTCCTTCATTGAGCCATTGGATGGCACCTGCTCCTTCGTCGCAGAACGCCACTCGACACTGACTTGACCGTCAAGGTCGCCAAGAGAGACTCTTACCATAAAGCTACAAAGACACAGAGGCACAAAGAAGGCTGTTTACCTTTTTCATTTTGCACTTTGCATTTTGACATTTGATTTCATTCCTTTGCGTCCTGGTGGTTCATTCTGTTTGATTAGACCTGGCTGCCGCTCCATTTCAGCTTGTCGCGCAGAATACTGTAGTAGGTCTTTTTCCTTGGGGTAACGAGCCGGATATGGAAGTCAGCACGGGTTATCATTACCGTTTTTCCCGGTGTGATTCGCCATCTTTTCTGACCATCAAGGTTGAGTATCGCCGGGTCTGAGCCAGGTCCGAGCTCAAGCTCGAGGCGGGTATCTGGAGGCAGAATCAGGGGTCTTGCGGCCAGGGCATGAGGCGAGAGTGGGGTGAGCAGGATGGCTTCCATTGTGGGATAGACCACCGGGCCGCCGGCAGCAAGCGAATACGCAGTTGAGCCGGTGGGTGTTGATACCACGATGCCGTCGCCCAGGAACTTGTTGATGAAGCTTCCTCCTGAACGGGCGATGACTTCAATTACCCTTCCGCTCGCGCTCATGTTGATGGCGCAGTCGTTAAGGGCAAAGCCCGTTTTGGTGCCGTAGCAGCAGGAGATGACCATTCGGCTTTCCTCAGTATGTTTTCCCCTGGTAAAGGCGGTGATTCCCTGGCGTGCTTCTTTCAGCGAGAACTCGGTCAGGAATCCGAGTCCGCCCAGGTTCACGCCCATTATCGGCACCTGGCTTTTGCCGACAAGGCGGGCCGCACGCAGGAGTGTACCGTCGCCGCCGAGCGCAACCACGAGGTCAACCTGTTTCACAAGCCGGGCCGCCGGGCAGTGTCTTGTCCTTGTCCTGAATGCCCGGGCCGTGCTTGTGGCCACAAGCGGCTCGTGACCTTTGGATTTGAGCCATTGGATAAACTCGGCCACGAACTTCTTGGCCAGGGGTTTCCGGCGGTTCACGATCAGGCCGATTCTCATGATGCTCGTTCCTTTCTCAAGAAAAGGTATCTGGATTGGCCGGCAAGGTCCTTTTCGATTGACGCCCCAGGCGCAAGCTGTTTCAGCAAGTCTGCCTGGGTTGAGTCGATTTCCAGAGCCAGGAGCCCGTCAGGCGCAAGCAGTTGTGGTCCCCTTTTGATAAGCATTGCCAGAATATTAGTCCCTTTTGGCCCGCCATCAAGCCCGATTTTCGGTTCGTAGTTCCGGACGCTCGTGTCAAGCATGGGCAGCTTTTCAGAAGGGATGTAAGGCGGATTGGAAATGAGCAGGTCAACCCCGCCGCCTTCGGCGGGCAAGGAAAGGGGTCGAGGGTTCCAGGATTCTAGGGTTGAGCCATCGGATGGCACCTGC
>JAUWNN010000182.1 GCA_030612625.1 Caldifarciminota bacterium | reverse complement strand
CAGGAAGCCGCTGATTCCTGGTCTTGGCCTGGTATCCGGCTTGTGCCGGGATGGGGCCGGCAACATCTGGGTGTGCGACAAAGGAAGAAGCCTTGTCGCCAAGTTCCGCAGAGACGGCTCATTGGTGTTCACAAGAGGCGGGCCGGGCAGTGATTCTGTGAGCCGGCTGAAGAATCCTGAAGCGATTGCGGCATCTGGCAAGCACGTCTATGTGGCAGACTTCAGGAACGAACGGATTGCGGTCTGGGATACGAGCGGCGAATATGTCACCAGCATTACCGGAGACTTCAAGGGCCCTCAGGCCCTGGCTGTGACCGACTCAGGACAGGTTTATCTGCTGGACCAGAGGGCCGGGGCAATCGTCGGGCTGAACCGGTTGGGCAAGCCTTTCTTCAGAATCCAGCCGGACAATTCCGCACCGCTCAAGTGTCTGTGTCTGAGCACGGACCAGCGCCATCTGTTCACGCTCAGACCCAAGACCAATCAGGTGGTCAAATACCGGATTAGGAGCGATGACAGCCTGCCGGGCGGAGGGGGCCAGTCAGGCGGTAGAGTGCAACTGCCCAAGCGGTTTGTGCTGTATCAGCCCTATCCGAACCCGAGCCGGCAGAAGTTCCATATCAGGTATGGAGTGCCGAAGACCACAAGAGTCGCAATCAGAGTGTATGACATCTGTGGCCGGACATGCCGGACTCTGGTGAACCAGGAACAGAAACCGGGCTTTTACAGCCTTGTCTGGAACCGGAAGGACGACAAAGGCAGAGAGATGGCAGCCGGAATCTACTTCTGCCGGCTGGAGACGCCCGGATTCCGGGAGCAGAAGAAGATGGTGCTGGTGAAGTAGCAGGTCCGGTGTTGAGTGGGCCGCTCGCCAATAGGCGGGCGGCCCTGGCTTGCTTATAGGGGTGACACCCTTGCGTTGCGCAGGGTGTCACCCTTGTGCCCAAAAGTCGTCCTGCAAAGGTAAGAGACTCCCGGTTTTTCGGGTTTCGGGGATGAGCATATGCTCAGAACAGGCTCGTAAGTGAAGCTTTCCCGTCCATAGGTCACCTGGTAGACAGTTCCCTACGCAGTTCGGCTCGCTGTCTGGTCTGGTGTTCAGTCGGCAGTGCAGATGGCTGTTTGCTCAACTGTCTGGCCCGTTGTTCGGTCCGCAGCTTGCACCGTAGTCTGGTCAGCGGTTCAGTCCGCTGACTGACCCGCAGTTTGGCCCGCCCTTTAGTGAACCATTTGCCCGGCTGTCTGTTCAGCCCTTCACTCTGCTCTCCAGCGAACTCTCTAGTCGGTTGTCTGACCCGCAGTTTGCTCCGCTATTTGCTTTGTGGTTCAGTCGGCTGTTTGCTTCACAGTCTACTTGGCCGTTTGGACGGTTGTCTGCCAACCTGAATGCGTGATTTGACCGCCAGTTTCAGCCCGAGACCGGTCTTGAATTCTGTCGCCAGTTCAGTAGAATTATGTTAGACCAGTTGGGAAATCAGCTCGGCGACCGGGCTGACCCGTAAAGGAGGGATTGTGCGGTTTCTATGTCTGTTCTTGTTTGGACTCTTTCTCGTTCCACAGTTCGCATTTGCGCAGAGCTCCCAGGGCGGCCTAGACCCCGATGTCATGCTGAGCGAGTGCAGTGAGCGAAGCATCTCCGGCCGCATTTGCGCAGAATTCTCAGGGCGGCCCGGACCAGACCCTTCGGCTGCGCCTCAGGGTGACAATAGGATGAAGCCAACATTTGCGCAGAGCTTCCAGGGCGGGCCTGATGGCTTTGGCTACTACTGGGAATCAACCCAGGACCTGGGAGACACCATAACATTCTCCTGGCTTGACCCGAACGGCCACCAGCTTCTGACCGGCTGGTTTCCAAATCCGGACGACGGCTGGGTACGGACAGACCTGCCATTCCGGTTCCCTTTGTACGGCGACACCCTGGATTCAATCGTCGTCTGCTCAAACGGGTTCCTGGAGTTTCCGGTCACTTTCACAAGCTATGAGAACCTTCCTTTGCCAGTCTCTTATTTCCCGTATCTGGGCGCACTTTTCTGGGACGACCTGAGCCCGGGCCAGTCAGGTGCGGTCCGCCGGTTTAACGACCCACAGAACCGGTTCACGGCCATCACCTGGCTTGACATGGTCCGGTTCAACACTTCGGAAACCCTATCCTGCCAGGTACTGCTCTATGCCAATGGTGACATCAGGATGAATATCCTTCGAGCGCCCCAGACCGCAAACTCCAACACTATTGGAATCCAGGGCCATTCCGGTGGCAACGACCACTTCCTTGAGTATGCTCACAACGGCGAACCGGAAAACCACATCCTGGTCGACAGCACGTCCATCCGGTTCTTTGTCCGGCGGTTGCAGCACGATGTCGGAGTGCTGCGTGCCAGGACCCCCTGTGGCTGGCTTCCGGCCCATTCCCAGTGTCCGGTCGCCGGTGTGTTCAAGAACTACGGCACCAGCATTGAAACCTTCCCGGTCACGACCCGCCTCGTCCGAACCCGCTTTCCTCACGACACCGTCTTCAGCAACACCCGAACCATCTCCGAGCTCGAACCCGGAGACACTATTGAATGCTACTTCGGTGACTGGCTCGTCCCGCCCAGTCCTGACTCCTGGTTTGTGCTCTTGCGCACCGACCTGAGCAGCGACATGTTCCGACGCAACGACACCCTCCGCGAAATAGCAACGACTGCACCTCCTGCTCTGGGAACGATTCTCGGTTCCTGGAGCTTTCCCGAGCTCGGCGACGGCATGAACCTTGGAGGCATTGCCTTTCGCTCGGATTCAAACCGGTTCTACCTTGCTGTCACCGACCCGAACCGGGTCTTCAGCTTTTCGGCTGCCGCTCCTGCACCTGAACTGCGAGCCGAATCCTTCGAGCTCCAGAACTTCTTTGGCGACGACATCATCTGGGGAATTGCCTGGAACCCGGACCAGCCCGGATTCTGGCTCACCCACGTGTCAGCTTTTGGCGAAGGCTGCATCGCGGCCCGTTATGAACCGGACGGCACTTTTGCCCAAGACACCTGGGACCTGACCAGCATCGAATCAGGGGTCTGGTTCGCCGGTCTTGACCAGGCTCAGTTCGGAACGGTCTTCGCGGTCGCAGTAGGTGGAGCCAACCACATCTACCAGCTCGACCCGTATTCCAAAGGAGTGGTCCGGGAGATGGCAGAACCAATCGCTTCTTATCGAGCCTGCTCTTATCTGGGCGACCACAACTGCTACCTGTTCACCGGCGGCTGGAATCAGCATGCGGTGATAAGGCTCGACATCGACGGAACCATAATCAAAACCGGACCCCTTGCTCAGTTGGCAGACCTTGACATCTACCAGCCGGACAACCCTTTCCCGGACTCGCTGGTCTGGGCCTATGCCACAACGAGCAGCTACGAAAACACTATCCACAAGCTGGCTCTGGGCGCGGTGTGGACCAACATCGGCCTGACTTCCGAATCCGGTCGTCCGGTTCCCGATGCCTTCCTGAAAGTGCAGCCCAACCCGGTCCGGGCCGGGCAGACAGTCCACATTTCCGGCCTGCCGGCGCACTGCGACCTGTCGCTCTGGGATGCGGCCGGCCGGCTCATAAAGCGGGAACGCATACCCCAAGGCCGCACCTCCGACTGGTCTACAACCGACAGCCGCGGTATGAATCTGCCGGCCGGGGTCTATCTGTTGACACTTTCAGACTCCACGGTTAAGCTATCGTGCAAGCTGGTGGTGACAACCAGGTAGCAAACCACCGCCGGCCAATTAAGGAAGAAGTCAGAAGGCAAAGTGCAAAAGGCAAAAGGCCGTGAGCTGTCGGCTGTGAGCGGTCGGCTGTCAGTGAGCGTAAGGCGTGAAGCGATGGGCGTGATTTGCTTCTGCACTTTAGCTTTTGCCTTCATCTTTGCTCCAATGGCCCAAAGCAGCGAATGGCTGGAAAAAGCCGGTCTTCCCCATCCCCGTGCCCTTCATATGGTTGCTGCGACAGGAAACGGCCCGGAGCGCTGCTACTTCGTATTCGGTGGCAAGCGTTCGGTCCACAGCACGATGGAACAGACCTGTCTGAAATACTCGGCAGTCTCTAATTCCTGGTCAGAACGCACCCCAATGCGCTATCGCCGTGGCATCGGCCGGGCAGTACCGGTCAGGAACCTTATCTACGTGCTTGGCGGCTGTGAGACTTTTGGAATCGGCCTTCCGAATGTTGAAGTTTACGACCCGGCCGCTGACCAGTGGGAACGTGCGCCGAACATGCCTGAAAGCCTCCACGACTTCGGTGCGGCTGTCTGGCGCGACAGTCTCATCTACATCCTCGGAGGTGGCAACTGGTCACCGGGTTCCCGGCCGACCGACCATGTCTGGCTGTTCGACCCGGCCACCGATACCTGGAACTCAGCTACTCCTTTACCTGTTCCGACCGGTGCTCTGTGCTCCGAGATAATCGGCGATACCATCATTATCACAACCGGCTGGACCGACTCGGGTGCGGTGAACTCCACTTGGCAAGGCACCATTAACCCGGAACACCCGGCCGAAATCCTCTGGGCCCGGCTTGACACTTTGCCCGGCACTGCCCGTTACCGCGCCGCTTCCGGAACAGTTCACGGCCGGATGTATGTCATCGGAGGAATCCTCAAGTCCGGAGGCGTTTGCGGTGAAACCTGGCTCCTTGACCCTGTTTCCGGCACATGGCAGCAATTGGCTTCCAAGCCACATCCTGCGGCTGATGTCCACGGCACAGCACTGATAGGCGACAGACTGTATGTGCCTGGCGGGTATCCGGGCACTGCCCCCTATCTGAAAACCAATGAAGCTCTGAATACCGGACACTACGACCATGATGTCGGTATCAACTGTATCGTTTCCCCGGTTGGCCGCCTTGTTCCTGGAATTGACCATCCGGTCGCAGCTTCTATTCAGAGTTTTGGAAGCTTTCCCGTGACATTCTACACACGCGCCTGTGTCACCGATTCCCTGTCTCAGCAACTGGTGTTTGAATCAGATACAATTCTGAGTCTGGCCCCGGGTGAATCCACGACTGTGCAGTTCGGCCGGTTCATTCCATCGTCAGCCAGGGTGTTCAAGGTGTCGGCTTTCACTTACTCACCAGGTGATGAGAACCCGGACAATGACACCGGCCGAGCCCGGTGCCGAACCACCTCAGGCAGCGAGCCGGACGGGTACGGTTACATATACATATCTTCTCAGGAACCTGATACCATAAGCTTCTCCTGGCTCGACCCAACCTCGGGCGACACCATCACCGACTGGGAACCCGACCCTGATGACGGGATTTCCGAACGCGACCTTCCTTTTCCTTTTCCTTTCTACGGAGATACCCTGGAACAGCTCCATGTCTGCACCAACGGATTCCTTGAGACCTCTGACCTGACCTGCCACATCAATTGCAACCTGCCCTTTTATGACATGACCGACATCATCGCTCCGTTCTGGGATGACCTTACCCTGCGTGAAGCCGGAACTGTGCTTGAAAAGCAATATCCTGACAAAGTTGCCTACACCTGGATTGAAGTCCCGCGCTATGGCGCAGCAAACGAACTGATGACATTCCAGACTGTTCTGTATCAAGATGGAGGAATCGGATTCAATTACCTGTGCCTTGACGGAGACCGGACCAGTTCGACTATCGGAATCCAGGGCCGCGACGGCAGCCAACGCTGGTATCTGGAATACGTCTATGACGGCGAGCCGAACTATCACATCCCGGCCGACTCAGTGACCATCCTGTTCCGGCCACCCGGTGTCGGCATCTACGAAAGAAAGCCCGGCCCGAGCCCGACGCCTTCCATCTCTGTGAACTGCCCGACCATATGGTCAGGAGCCAACATCCCGGTTGAGGTCAGTTGGCGCGCCGGCAGGACCCCGAGGGTGGACCTGTTTGATGCCTGTGGCAGAATCGTCGCGGCGATGAGACCGGAGCCAACCGGCGCCTGCGTCCTGCGACTGGTCCTGCCCGGAGAGAACAGCAGCAGACTGACACCGGGAGCTTACTTCCTCCGCGTTGCGAACCGACATGCCGGCGTGGTCCGGAAACTGGTCCTCCTGGACTGACTCTCGTGAGCCAGATTCTCCTCCTCCTGATTCTGACCGGCCTGTTCTCCAGCCGGCTCAAACTGGTCGAAATCGACATACCGGACCATGACGCTGTTTACACCCTTCCCAAATCCCTGGACATACTGGACGCCAATGACAGCACCGTCCGAATTCTGGCTACTGAACAAGACCTGAAACTGCTCCACAACGCCGGGTACATAACCCGGACAGTAATCGCTGACTACCAGGCCTGGCTTGACTCTACGCTTCAGGACTACCGCACTTATGCTCAGGTTTGCAGTATCATGCGCAA
>JAUWNN010000241.1 GCA_030612625.1 Caldifarciminota bacterium | reverse complement strand
TCTGGCGAACCTGCTACTGAAGATCGCGTATGCTGTGTGGCGAGACCGGAGCAATTACAATGAAGACCGTCACTTGGCTCAAATCATGCGCCACCGTATGAGGCTAACATCAAGCTCTGTTTGACATAGTGAGTCTTTGTGGTGAGATTCCTATATCGGTTTTCGGGACAATCCATCGCAGATTCCCTGATGGGTGCGCAGGATTCGTCCGCCGCCTTCACCATGAGAATCGTCAAGTTCAATCATCCATAACCGATGTTCTTCCGGCCTTATTTATGCCCTGTGTACACCGAATTCTATTCAACAAGCACCATTCTGGCAGTGGCGTTTCCAGACTTGGCAAGGTACACTCCGGGCGCCAGCTTTCGGCCGTTAAGGTCAGTGCCGGTCCATTTCAGCGACACTGCTTCGGGACCGGGCATCTCAGACTGCCACACAATCGCACCCGAAGCGTCGCAAACCACCAGCCGGTCCGAAATTCTCTGACTTCGGTTACAGGACAGTTGAAAGCACCGGCCAACCGTGGGCACGACTGTCAATCGCCTCCTGGCGACAGCCTGGCCCGGATGCTCTTCAATACCGGTCATCCGCTGGACATAGAAGAAGTGCTCGAGCATGTTGTTGGCAGGATTGGTGTCACCTGGCAGTTCGGTCCAGCACCTTGCCCGGTGCAGGGCCGGATACCTGGGTCGCCAGGTGTCAAAGGGTACGACCGTGGTGTCGCCCGGTGAAAGGGTCACTTCGCAAGTGTCGTAATAGTAGGGGTCAGAGTCGCAGATGTCTTCGATTCTCATTATTACAGGGAACGTTTCAGCATTATCACCGAAATTGGCCACCCGGGCAATCGGGGTGTGCAGGCTGTCGAACTCGACGGTATCCCTGGGATGAACCAGCTCAACAACACCGACATCCTTGCGTGAACCCGGGACCTGGATTGAAACGTCGTCCAGGTAAGTGCTGTCCGGCCCAGGTCCGCCGCCAGAATATCCCCAGATGCGGACGGCAACCAGACTCTTGCCCTGGTTGAGATTCCCGGTCAAGTCATACTGGACCCAGTCCGGGGTCGGGAAGTGTATATGACTTTCATAGGTGCCATCGCTGTAATAGAACCAGCATGCCTGGGCCGCGGGCTGGTCCGGCTGTCTGGCCCAGAAGGTGATGCTCGTTATCTCGTTTGCCGGTGTCGTATCAATATACTGCTGAATCCAGTAGTTGCCGACATCGGAAGCACAGTAATCGCCGCTGCGCGGGTAGACAGTATCAACAACCCAGTTATTCGTGGTCCAGGGCGGCAGGGAACCGGTCTCAAACCCGGGATTCTTGAGCAATTCCCGGTCTGTTCCGGCAGGGGCCGCGCTTTCGTGTACTGACAGGCATTGTCTGATTTCACCGGACTCAATCACGAAATTACCGGTAACAATTCTGGCGGCCAAGGTTGAGCCTGCCAGCATGGCAACCAGCAGGAACAGAACTCTTTTCATCTTTGCCTCCTTGATGATTTTGCTCCGATAGGATAATGACACCACCCCCGGTGTCAAGGTCACTGCGAGGCTCAAATGGCGTCGCGGACTACCGATGCAACTGCTCGTGTACTTTTTCGGCCAGGGCCGGGCCGAAACCCTTGACCTGAGCAATTTCATCCGGGCTTGCCTGCTTCAGTTTCTTCAGACTGCCGAAATACCGAATCAAAGCCCTCCGGCGCTTCGGACCAATGCCCCTGAGTGCGTCCAGTTCGGACTCGACCATCTTCCTGCCCCGCAGTTTGCGGTGAAAGGTGACTGCGAACCGGTGTGACTCATCCCGGATGCGCTTCAAGAGTTTCATTGCCGGCGAGGTCACCGGAATCGAAATCTCCCGGCCGTCAATGTAATAAAGGGTATCGGTTCGCTTTGCCAGACCCATAATCGGAATCTCGGCATCGAACTGGTGATAGGCCCGGATTGCCGCGGAAAGCTGGCCTTTGCCTCCGTCAACCAGGACCAAGTCGGGTAGAGGACGGTTCCGCTCCAGAAGCCCGCGCACCCGCCGCGCCATAACTTCTTCCATCATTGCGAAGTCGTTCGGGCCTTTGACCGTGCGCACTTTGAACAACCGGTATTCCTTTTTAGCCGGCCGGTAATCGTGAAACACCACTACCGACCCGACCGCCTGTTTGCCCTGGGTGTTGGATATGTCCACCCCTTCAATCCCCCTTGGAGGCGCTGAAAGACCCAGAATCGCGGCCAGTTCCTGGTTGGCCCTGGGGATTCTTTCCTCAGGTGTAAGCTCGACCAGCGCTTTCTCGGCATTGCGACGGGCAAGGTCCAGGAGCTTTCTCTTCTCGCCTCGTTCAGGCACAACGATTCTCACTTTCCGGCCCCGCCTCTGCCTGAACCACTGCTCAAATGTCTCGGGGTCCTCCACCTGGGCAGGCAGAACGATTTCGTCCGGGATGTCGTGAATATGGGTATGAACCGAGCGCAGCACTGTGGCCAGGACTTCAGAATCGGCCACATCTTTGCTTGCGGTCAAAGGATATTCTTCTTTGGCCACAATCTTGCCTTCACGTATCCGGAACATCACAGCAACCGCAGCTTTGTCCCCCCTGGCCAGCCCGACAATATCTCTTGAGGTTTTGTCCTGGGACACGGCCTGCTGGTGCTTGCGGATTTGGCGCAGGGCCATCAACTGGTCCCGCAGGATTGCAGCCCGCTCGAAATTCTCTGTTTCAGACTCGGCCCACATCTGTTTCTCAATCTCTGATATCAGTTGGTCTGACCTGCCTGAAAGGAAATCAACAACATACTGCACCTGCCGGTGATAATCCTTTTCAGAAATCATATCAGCACATGGCCCGCTGCACCGGTTAAGCTGATAGTTCAGGCACGGCCGCACTCGACGCCCGACGCCGGACTTTGGCGTAATGCGTGATGCGCAATGCGTGATGCGTAAGTTGCAGGTGCGGATTCTAAATATCCGTTTCACCCCTTTGAGGGCTCGGCGCAACTCCCTGGCTGAAGTGTAGGGCCCGAAGAGCAGGGAGCCGTCCGGTTTGATGTTGCGGGTCGGATAGATGCGCGGGAACGGCGCTTTGACCGTCACTTTGAGATAGGGGAACTTCTTGTCGTCCCTGAGCCGGACATTGTATTTCGGCTTCTTTATCTTGACAAGGTTTTCTTCAAGGACCAGAGCTTCTGTTTCAGAGCGGGTAATAATCGTTTCCAGGTCCTTTACCCGCGTTACCAGAGCCTCAAGCCTCGGGTTGTCCTTGGGCTGGGTGTAGGCGCGCAGCCGGTCTCTCAAACTGCGTGCCTTGCCTATGTAGATGACTTTTCCACCGGCGTCTTTGAGCAGATACACACCCGGGCCCGAAGGCGCCTGAGCCACCTTGTCAGCGAAACCCATTGCCTAATGCCCAATGGCCAAGCACCAATGCCCAATCAAGAATGTCCAAGCAGGGCACTGCCGGTCATTTGTCATTCGGGTTTGGTCATTCATTGGTCATTGGGTATCGGGATTTGGTCATTGTTCGGGTATCGGTCATTTCGCGGCCGGGCGCGGGCCTATCCCTTCACAACACCCAGCGGTCGCATGCGTGCGACCTTGCGCGCCATACCGGCCCGGTCGCACACATCAACCACTGCGTCAACGTCCTTGTATGCGTCCGGGACCTCCTCGCACAGAACATGCCTGCTTGCGGCCATCACGCTGATGCCTTTGCTTCTGAGTTCCTGCGCCACATTGCGGTGCTGGGTTTCGCGCACGGCCCGCTTGCGCGACCATACCCGGCCTGCGCCGTGGCAGCATGAAGCGAAAGTGTCTTTTGCCGCCTTCTCGGTTCCCAAGAGCAGGTAGGAGCTTGTGCCCATGTCGCCCGGAATCAGCACCGGCTGACCCAGACCCTGATACCGGGCCGGCAGAGCTGGATGCCCGGGCGGGAATGCCCGGGTTGCGCCCTTGCGGTGCACGCATACCTTCACCTTGCGCCCTTCGACCTCATGTTCCTCGAACTTGGCAATATTGTGGGCAACGTCATACACCATTGTCAGGCCCAGTCGTTCCGGTCCCTGTCTCAGCACCTGGCTGAATGCCTCCCGCACCCAGTGGGTAATGCACTGCCGGTTTGCCCAGGCGTAATTGGCCGCGCACACCATCGCCCCGAAGTAGCGCTTCCCTTCCGGGGACTCAATCGGCGCGCAGGCCAGTTGTCGGTCTACAAGCTCAATGCCATACTTGTGCGAAACCACCCCCAGAGTTTTCACGTTGTCATCGCATACCTGGTAACCAAGGCCGCGCGACCCGGTATGAATCATCACCATCACCTGGCCCTGGTGGATGCCCAGTTCGCCGGCTGCTTTCTCATCAAACAGTTCGGCCACTTCCTGAATCTCAAGGAAATGGTTTCCCGAACCCAACGTGCCTGCCTGAGGCATACCTCTCTTTGCCGCTTTATCGCTTATCTTACTGGGATCGGCACCACCGAGACATCCACCTTCTTCAGTAACATCCAAATCATCCTCGG
>JAUWNN010000139.1 GCA_030612625.1 Caldifarciminota bacterium | reverse complement strand
CCGGACCCTATCTGTGCAATCTGCGTAATCTGCGGTTCAGCCGTTTCCTGTCTTCGTGGCTCTATTTCGGTTCTTGGGTCCAGCGGCCAAGTTGACTCGGGGATGCACAAGGCTAGGCTTTGATGTGCGGAAACTGGCTGTTCTTGGATGTGTGTTTGTGCTGGCCTGCGGCCCTGCCGGTTCCCAAGTGATTCGTCTTGTCGAACCACACGGCCCAAAGGTCGAAGTCAGCCACTATCCCGGATATGTCAGGATGCTTTCCGGCGGACACCCGGTGGTCAAGAAGTCTGAAGCGTGGTGCAAGGATATCGAATGCCACGAAAAGGTGCTGCGCCGGATTGTCCGGGAGCACTTTGACGTAAAGACCCCGCTTGAGTTCGACTACATGTATACCGGGTTTGACTCGACGCGCAACGCGGCGATAGTCCGCTACTTCGCATTCAATGCCGACCCGATTGAAATAGCGGGCTGGGAGGTCCTGCTGGTCTATGCCCTGTCTTCAGGCCGGCTTGCTCAGGCATTTGTCGCAGCAGTGCCGCTGGAGTAGTCCCCAGAAAGAAGCCAGTGGGAATGGCAGCAGTATTGACTATACCGGGGTTTCTAATAGGATTTAGCCAGATGAGTCGGGGCGTGGCGCAGATGGTTTAGCGCACCAGCTTGGGGTGCTGGGGGTCGCCCGTTCAAATCGGGTCGCCCCGATAAAAAGGCCGCTGCCCTCAAGGCAGCGGCCCGATTCTTACCTCCGGCGTCAGGCCGGACCGGGCTGTTCCAGTTGCTCTTTCGCAAGACCGACAATCTGTGCAAAGTCATCAGGCGAGTGAATCGCCATATCAGACAGAACACTGCGGTCGAGCTCAACACCGGCAAGCTTGAGACCATGGATGAAATGGCTGTAGTTGATATCATGGGACCGGAGCCCGGCATTGATTCTGATTATCATCAGTGCCCGGAACACGCGCTTCTTGCGCCGGCGTTCCCGGTAGGCGCTGATAAGCCCGTGCATCACCTGACGCCGGGCGGTCTTGTAGAGCTTTGCCCTTGCTCCCCAGTATCCCTTGGCCGCTGCAAGCCACTTCTTCCGTCGTCGTTTGGTATAAGGGCCGGTTTTCACACGTGGCATCGTTGCTCCTCAGGAATAGGGAAGCAGCCGCTTGACCCGCCGCTTCACGGTCTTGTCGACTTCGGACGAGGCATGCAGTCTTCGTTTCTGACTCTTGCTTTTGCAGCCGTTATTGTGGCTTGTACCGCCGTGGCGATGGATGTACTTGCCGCTTGCGGTCTTCTTGATACGTTTCTTCAATGAACTGTGTGACTTCATCTTTTTCATTTTGGCACCAGCATGATTTGTATTGACTTACGTCCTTCCAGTTGGACTCTTGGTTTGCCCTCGGGTCGGGCGATTTTATCCAGGTCGGCTTTCAGCCGTTCCAGGAGCTTGAATGCCAGGTCCTTATGTACCACTTCGCGGCCGCGTATTATCAGGGTGACCCGGATGCGGTCCCGCTGCTCCAGGAATTCGCGCATCTTGCGCAGCTTGACGTTATAATCGTGCGTGTCAATCTTCATCTTCATCCGCATATCTCTGACCTGGGTCGAGTGCTGCTTTCTTTTCGACTCCCTTTGTTTGACCTTCTGTTCGTAAAGATACCTGCCGAAATCGACTATGCCGCATACCGGCGGGTCGCTCTGCGGTGCAAGCATGACCAGGTCCAATCCCTGACGCCACGCCATGTTCAGGGCTTCACGCGTGGGCAGGACACCGATAGGCTTCTTGTCAGGACCCACTACCCGAACGTACGGCACCCGAATCTGCTCATTGGTTTTCGGACGGCCTATGAAGCCGTCACGGGGAACCCTACCCCGCCGGTACGTAGGCTTCCTCCACCACCCGCGCCAGCGCCTTTTCCAGAGACATAGGCCCCAGGTCGCCTTTGCCGTGCCTGCGGAGCGAGACGGTCTGCTGTTCCGCCTCGCGAGCGCCAATGACCAACATAAACGGTATCTTCATTCGTTCTGCTTCAGCGATCTTGTATCCAATCTTATCATTTCTCGTGTCGATTTCAACCCTGACGTTGGCCGAGGCAAACCGCTCTTTCACGGCCCTGGCATAATCGGTCTGCTTGTCGGTCACGGTCATGACCCGGGCCTGAACCGGAGCAAGCCAGGTCGGAAACGCGCCGGCGTAGTGCTCAATCAGGATGGCGACAAAGCGTTCAATAGCGCCGAGCACAGTGCGGTGAATCAGATAGACCGGATGACGCTCGCCGTCCTGACCCATGTAGGACAGGCCAAATCTGCTCGCGAGGTTGAAGTCGAACTGGCAGGTCGGACACTGCCATTCACGGCCCAGTGAATCCAGAAGCTTGATGTCAATCTTTGGTCCGTAGAAGACCGCTTCACCTTCGGCTCGCTTGTAAGGCAGCCCGACCCGCTCCAGGGTCCGAACCAGCGACTGCTCGGCCAGTTCCCACTGCTCATCGGTTCCAAGGTAATCCTCCGGGTGCTTCGGGTCACGCACCGACAGGTCGATATTGAATTCGTTGAACCCGAAAGCCCGGAGTATCTTCAGCGAAAGCATCACCACCCCATAGAGTTCATCCTCAACCTGCTCGGGTGTGCAGAACAGATGCGCATCGTCCTGAGTGAAACCCCGGACCCGCATGGCCCCGTGCAGGGTCCCGGAACGCTCGCGCCGATAGACCGTACCCCACTCACCCATCCGTACCGGCAGGTCACGGTAAGAATGGACTTTGCTCCGGTAAATCAGCATGTGCCCGGGACAGTTCATTGGCTTGAGCACATACTCTTCGTTGTCAACCGGCAACGTATACATGTTCTCCCGGTAGTGGTCATAATGGCCGGACAGATGCCAGAGCCTTCCATGAGCAATGTGCGGGGTAACAACCAGTTGGTACCCGGCAGCCAGATGTTCCCGGTTCCAGTATTCCTGGATGACCCGGCAGATGGCAGCACCTTTCGGGTGCCAGAACAAGAGCCCGGCTCCTGCTTCTTCGTGGAAGCTGAAAAGGTCAAGGGCCAGGCCGAGCTTCCGGTGGTCACGCCGCTTGGCCTGTTCCAGCCTGGTAAGGTGTTCCTCAAGCTGTTCCTTGGTCGGGAACGCAATGCCGTATATCCGGGAAAGCATAGGGTTGGCTTCATCCCCCCGCCAGTAGGCTCCGGCAACACTGAGCAGCTTGAAAGCCTTTATCTGGCCGGTATCAGAAACATGAGGGCCGCGGCACAAGTCAACGAAACCGCCCTGCTCGTAGACAGAGATTTGCTCATCCGGCAGCTCTTTGATTATCTCAAGCTTGTAATCCTCTTTCCGGTCGGAGAACAGCTTCATCGCCTGCTCGCGCGGCAGCCACTTGTGAGCAATCGGAATCCTTTCCCGGGTAAGCTCTTTCATCCTTTTCCCAATCCGGACCAGGTCCTTTTCATTGAACGGCTTGGGAACGTCAAAGTCATAATAGAAACCATCCGGAATCGAGGGGCCGATTGTAACCTTGGCTTCAGGGAAAAGCTGTTTGACCGCCTGGGCCATCAAGTGAGAAGTTGAGTGCCAGTAGATTTCCCGACCCTGTTCAGAGTCAAAACCCACCGGCTCGAGCGTACAGTCCTTTTCAAGCCGGTACGAAAGGTCAACCAACTGGCCGTCGAGCTTAACAGCAAGCGCCTGCTTGTCGCCCAAGGCTTCTCCTGCGGTTACGCCGGGCTTGAACTGGCGTATCTCACCGGCAACAGATACCTTTATCACGCGCCAATGTTACTGAGCGAAGACAAACTGTCAACAGCAGGCCCTTATCCGAACCTTTGTCACGCCCCATTTCCGGCCCATTGGGCTTGACCCGTGCTCACCAGCACCTAGAATGAGCAGGTTGGAACACTCAGAATTCCGCTTTCGCACCGGCATCGGGTTTGATGCCCATGTTCTCGCATCTCAGCGTAAGCTGATGCTCGGTGGGGTCGAAATCCCACACAAACAAGGCCTGGCAGGCCATTCAGACGGCGACGTGCTGCTCCATGCCATAACCGATGCCCTGCTTGGTGCGCTTGGCCTGCCTGACATCGGTTCACAGTTTCCCGACACCGACCCTGCGTACAAAGACGCTGACAGCACAGACTTGCTCAAGGAAGTATGCCGGCTGGTTCGGAATAAAGGGTACAGAGTAGCAAATGTTGACAGCGTAGTGATATGCGATGAACCCAGGCTTGCGCCACACGCAGACGCGCTTCAAGCCAGCATTGCAGCCATACTTGAAATCGGGAAAGACAGAGTAGGCATCCAGGCCAAGACAACCGAAGGCACAATGCTGGCGATTCCGGGCAAGAGCATCGCCGTGCTCGCCACAGTCCTGCTTTACCGAGAGCAGTGATACCCCTTCGCGACGACATCCGTTCCAAAACCCGACCTTATGTCACCTATGCACTTATCGCCGGCTGCACCCTGGTCTTCCTTTACCAGCTTTTTTCTGAACTCTCCGACCGTGCGCTCGGCAGAACGATAATCCTGACTTTCGGCATGATACCGCACCAAATAGTGTCGGGCCAGAGACTCTGGACACTTATCACCTCGATGTTCCTGCACGGCGGTTTCTTTCACATCATCGGCAACATGCTTTACCTCTGGATTTTCGGGGACAATGTTGAAGATGCGTTTGGCCATCTCCCCTACATCGGCCTGTATGTTCTTGCCGGCCTGTTCGGCAGTTTCCTTCACATACTCATTGCACCTCATTCGACCATACCGACAATCGGTGCATCCGGTGCGATTTCCGGTGCTATGGGTGCCTATTTTGTGCTCTATCCCCGGGCCCGGGTTCTGACACTTATCCCGATATTCTTCTTTCTGAGAATCGTCTACCTGCCGGCATTCGTTCTTTTGGGATTCTGGATACTGCTTCAGCTTTTCTACGGATGCAGTTCTGCGGGCGGCGCTACCGGAGTAGCCTACTTCGCGCACATCGGTGGCTTTGCTGTCGGCATCCTGCTGGGACTCCTTGTCAAGCATCGTCGCGGCCGCACTGTCTCATATGACATCCACTAGCCGGCTGCTGCTCATTGCAGCGGCCCTCAGCGTATCAACCCGGGTTCTGTTTCTGATATTGCCCTCAACACCTCTGCACACCAAAACGGTCGAGTCAATATCAGACGCGGCCGAATACGAGCAATTGGCCGCTAACCTGGTCCAATACCGGGTTTTCTCGCAGGATGCCGCTCCCCCATTCCGGGCCGAGCTTTTCCGCACCCCTGGATACCCGATTTTCCTGACACCTTTTCATGCAGCCTTTCGTGACCCGACCCTGGCAATAGTCATTGCCCAGTTCCTGCTTTCCCTGCTCCTGCTCTGGGCGGTCTATCAACTGGCTTCAGAAATCGGGCTTGACAGAAAGACCGCAGTGATTGCTGCATTCCTTGTAGCTGTAAGCCCGAACCTGGCGTTTCTGTCAACCAAGATTGTGACCGAAACCATATTCACCCTGCTGCTTGCGGTCTGCCTCCTGCTCTTCAATCGCTACCGCCGGGCCGCAAGGATAACCGACCTTGTCGGCGCAGGGCTCTGCTCCGGGCTCCTGGTGCTGATAAGGCCGATAGCCATGTTCTTTCCGCTGGTTCTTGTCGGATATGCTGTCTTTCGCATGGCACGAACCCGGAAGTTCACCTGGTATCAACCTTTGGTCCCGCTCGTCTGTGCACTGGTTGTGGTCTTGCCCTGGATTACAAGAAACGGCCGCCTGACCGGCCGCTACATCATCTCAACCGCGGGTGAGCATAACCTGTTCTTGTACAACGCGGCCACCGTCGTTGCGGCCGAGCGCAATATGACTCTGGCTCAAGCACGCGATGCAATGAGACATGAAGCGCTTGAAACATTCGGAACCCTCGACACTACCAATGAGGCCGAATTCTGGCAAAGACTGGGGACAATCGCCCGGCATCATGTGTTGCGCTACCCTCTGGCCGCGGCAAAGGTTCAGGCCCTGGGGTTTACCGCCAACTTCGCAAGTCCAATCAGCATCCAGCCCCTGATGATTCACTCAGGAGCAGGACTTTTTGGGCAGGCTCATCTGTTTCAGCGGGCGGTCGGGCTGCTCAGCAGGGGTCAGGTCAAAGCCGCAGTCCGGCTGGCCTGGAATGAAAGGCTGGGCCGGCTGGGTGTTTTCGCGGCAGTTGTACTGATAGGGTCATCGCTCTTCCTGTTGATACTGATTGTGTTCGGCCTTATCGGCCTTTTCCACAAGAGCGGCCGGGGATTGCTCTGGCTGCTTTTGCCTGTGTGCTACTTCACTATGCTTACCGGTCCGGTAGGCGAAGCCCGGTTCCGGGCCCCGGTAGAGCCGATTCTGGCGGTCTTTGCCGCAATCGGAATAGCCGCGGTTTTCCGATTTCGCTCGGAGAAACAAACACCTGCCTGAACTCGACGGCAGCCAGCCTAGTGTTGCATTCCTCTAGTAATACGATGGCATTGGGGCCTCTGCCGCCACATAACTGCCCAAGAAACTTGGGCTTACAGAGAGAACCCTCATCATGTTGATTGCGGAATGCAACACTAGCGGCTTTCTTTCGCAGCCTTGGCCTGCTCAATGACCTTGGCAGCCATCTCCCTGGGAACCTCCTCGTAGTGGGAGAACTCCATGGCGAAATGGCCTCGTCCCTGAGTCATTGAACGCAGGCTGTTGGAATACTTGTACATCTCAGCCAGCGGAACCTGAGCCTTGATGACCTGAAGATTCCCCTGGGCTTCCATTCCGATAATCCGGCCCCGCCGGGCGTTGAGGTCCCCCATTACATCGCCGGTATAGCTGTCCGGAATCGTCACTTCGGCATTGGCTATCGGCTCAAGCAGAACAAGGCCCGCCTTTTCACAGCAGTTCCTGAATGCCAGCGCGCCCGCCAGTTTGAAAGCAATGTCAGACGAATCAACCGGATGGAATGACCCGTCATGCACGGTCGCCTTGATGTCCATCATTCGATAGCCTGCCAGGATACCCTTTTCCATCATTTCGACGACCCCCTTCTGAACCGCGGGGACGTACTTGCTCGGAATCGCGCCGCCGAATATCTTGCTCTTGAACTCGAATCCCTCACTTCGGGGCATAGGCTCGACTCGCAACCAGACATCACCGAACTGGCCCCGGCCGCCGGTCTGCTTCTTGTGCCGGCCCTGAGCTTCAGCCTTGTGCGTAATCGCCTCACGGTAGGCGATGCGCGGTTTCACCAGTTCCACATGGACATCGAACCTCTGCTTCAGCCGCCCGACAATTACATCCAGGTGCAGTTCGCCCATTCCATTGACCAGTTGCTGGCCCAGTTCGCGGTTGTACTCATACGAGAATGTCGGGTCTTCTTCATGGAGCAGGGAAAGGCCGTTTGACACCCTTTCTTCGTCTCCCTTTGCCTTGGGGACAATCGCCTCGGAAATGGAAGGCCTGGGAAAATCCAGAGCCGGAAGCCGCACCGGCTGCCGCTTGTCGCAAAGCGTGTCACCGGTATGGGTCTTTTTCAGTTTCACGAGCGCACCCAGCATGCCGGTAGTAAGCCTGTTAACCTCGGTGCGGTCCCTGCCCTTGACAAGATAAATCTGGTTCACCTTTTCCTCACGGTCGCTGGTCGCGTTCAGGAACACGCTGCCGGTTTTCACGGTTCCGCTGAAAACCCGGATGTAGTTCATTTCCCCGACGTGTGACTCGGAAATGGTTTTGAACACCAGCGCGCAGACCGGGCCGTCAGCGCTCCTGGTAACAGCCACCGTCTCTTCGCCGCCCGGTTTGGTCCCTTCCAGGTCAGGCAGGTCGAGTGGGCTTGGCAGCACGTCAGCGGCCAGGTCGAGCAGAAGGTCGCAGCCCACCTGGTTCAGGGCATCACCGCACACCATCGGGAAAACAACGCCGGACCTGATTCCGTTGCGTACCGCTTCTCGGATCTCCTCGGGCGTGATTTTGCCCCCCTCCAGGAATTTCTCCATCAGATGCTCATCAGCGTCAGCCGCGGCTTCGACCAGCCGTTCTTTCCACTGCGCCAGCGCGTCT
>JAUWNN010000026.1 GCA_030612625.1 Caldifarciminota bacterium | reverse complement strand
GCCGGCTGATTCATAGGGTCGTGGAAATGGCCGAAATGCCGGGTTTTCCGAAGGTTGGCTCAAGGAGGGTGGTCGGATAAGGGATACCCACCGGTCGCGGGGCAGGCGGTCTCTCTCGTGGTCTGCCAGGTTGTGACCCAGGTTATCTGGCTCATGGTTCCCCAAGTTGCCCGTCTCATGGTCTGCCACATTGCCTCCCTTGTGGTCTTCCAAGTGGCGGGCCAGGTTGTCTGGCTCATCGTCTGCTTCGTAGTCCGGCCCATTGCTTGCCGGGCTGCCTGACCCATTGCTGTCCGGATAGCGGTCCGGGTGGTCCGGCCCGTTGTCTGCCGGATTGTCTGCTTCATTGCCCGGCAGATTGCTTCCCAGATTGCTCTCCTCACCGCCTGCCGGAATACCCGGCATGTAGTCTGGGAGAAACGGGGACACAATACGAAATTAGAATCAGGGACAACCACCGTTTTCTTGATTCTCGCCGGCGTGAGGGCACACTGGTCGTGTGCCACGGATTGCGCGGGTTGTGGTTCCTGAGTTTACCCATCACGTGACGCAACGAGGGTCGAATCGAACCGACATCTACCTCGACCGGCAGGACCGAGAGTTCTTCCTCGAGTGTCTCCGTAAGTGGTCTGGCCAGACCGAAACCCAGGTGTTGGCGTACTGCCTGATGACCAACCACTTCCATCTGCTGCTCTCGCCTGCGACGGTGGACGGTCTGGGCAGATGCTTGCACGGTGTAACCTTCCGGTATGCTCAGTACTTCAACTGGCGGCACAGCCGGTTGGCAGGCCGCGGAAGATGCGCGATGAGAGGCAGAAATAGGTGGTTGTCCCTAATTTTCGTCCCTAATTCTCGGAATCATGTCACGCGCTGCGGCGGGTTCTTGACATCCTTGGGCTCGGTTCTATGATTGGCCGTGCAGGAATGGATGATGCACCTGGCGCTGAGACTGGCCGAGCGAGGTCGAGGTCTGACTTCGCCGAATCCGATGGTAGGCGCAGTGCTTGTCAGGCAGGGCAGGGTTGTTGGCCAGGGGTTTCACCACAGGTTCGGCCGGGCTCATGCCGAGGTGGAAGCGATAAGGGCCGCCGGCAAGACGGCCCGTGGCTCTGTCATGTACGTGACAATGGAGCCGTGCTGCTTTCAAGGCAAGACCCCGCCATGCACCGAAGCGATAATACAGGCAGGTATCAGGCGGGTGACCGCGGCAACGCTCGACCCGAACCCGCGGGTGCGGGGCCGGGGCATGAGGCGTCTGAGCCAGGCCGGGATTGATGCTTCGGTCGGGCTGCTTGGTCTGGAGGCCGGTCAGTTGAATGAGGCCTATTTCACCTATCATCGCAAGGGCCGGCCTTTCATGATGCTCAAGGTGGCAGTAACACTGGACGGGATGCTGGCTACCAAGGATGGTGAGTCCCGGTGGATTACCGGAAAGGAAGCGCGGCACAAGGCCATGGAGCTGCGCTGCCAGGCAGATGCGGTCCTTGTCGGCGTGAACACGGTGCTGAATGACGACCCGTTGCTTACCTGCCGGGCTGTGCGCGGCAAGAAGCTGTTCAGGGTTGTACTTGATTCCAAGCTGCGAATTCCGCTGGACAGCAGACTGCTGGGGGCCAAGGGACCAGTTCTTTTATTCACTGCCAACGAGAGCAGAGCCAAGGCGCGGAAGCTGGAGCAGAAGGGCGCTATTGTGGTAAAGGTGGCTCGAAACCGAAAAGGACTTCTGCGCTGGGACCGGATATTAAGAGAACTCTATACCCGACAGATACTGTCGGTGTTGATTGAGGGAGGCGCGCTGGTGGCTTCATCGGCCTTTGAGAAAGGCATTGTGGACAAAGTCTATGCTTTTCATGCGCCAAAGGTTCTTGGGCCAGGCAAATCTCTGAGCTTCGGGATGAAGCCTCGGCGGCTCGGTCAGGCGTTTGTTCTAGAGCGGGTGCGCCACACAGTTCTTGGGTCTGATGTGTTAACAGAAGGGTATGTTGCCCGAAGAAAGAAGGGCTGATGTTTACCGGACTGGTTGAAGAAGTCGGAAAGGTTGTGCAGGTCAGAACCGGCAAGGGAAACCGGTTCCTGGAGATCGAGGCGGCCATTGCCAAAGGGCTTGAGATTGGGGACAGTGTTGCGTTGAATGGATGCTGCCTTACGGTGACAGTCAAAGACAAGCGCAGCTTCACAGTTGAGGCGGTCGGGGCAACCTTGAAACAGACAAACCTGGCCAAATTGCGTTCCGGTTCCAGGGTGAATCTGGAAAGGGCTCTGGCCCTTGGTGACCGGTTCGGAGGGCATCTGGTTCAGGGGCATGTTGACGAGGTCGGCACGGTTCGGCGGGTTGAGCGCGTTTCCGGCTCCTGGAAGATATCCATCAGAACCCAGCGACAGAGCGGCCGGTTCCTGGTGGACAAGGGCTCAGTGTGTGTTGAAGGTGTGAGTCTGACTGTGGCATCAATGCGGCCCGGCGAGTTCAGTGTGAGTATCATCCCTCATACCTGGGAGAATACCAATCTGGAAGACCGACGTGCCGGAGACCGGGTGAACATCGAGTATGACCTCATCGTCAAGGCGGTTCAGCGACATCTTGATACAAAAGCGGACCTGTAAGTCTGCGCTGGTTCGTTCCCGGATATCGGTTCTTGACTATGCGGTCAATCCATATCTGGGCTGCGCGCACGGATGTGTCTATTGCTATGCCACTTTCATGGCCAGGTACTCGGGCCATTCAGAGCCTTGGGGAAGCTTTGTGGACGTTAAGGCGAATCTGCCCGAGGTGCTGGCTCAAGAGGTGCGACGTAGGAAACCGGGCAGGGTGGGCATCGGGACGGTGTGTGACCCGTACCAGCCGGCAGAGGCGAACTACGGGTTGACCCGTTCGGCTCTTGGGATTCTGGGGAAGGCCGGGTTTTCGGTCTCGGTTGCCACTAAGTCAGACCTTGTTACCAGGGATATTGATGTGCTGCAGGATGTGCAGGATGCGACAGTCGAGATTACAGTCACCACCCTTGATGAGAATGCGGCCCGGTTCTTTGAGCCGGGAGCGCCTTCAATGGATAAGAGGTTTGAGGCAATGGAGCGGCTAGTCAAGGCCGGTGTCAGGACCGGGGCGTTCTTCGGGCCGGTTCTGCCTTTTTTCTCTGACCGGGCTGACAAGGTGGAACAGCTTTTCGAGAAGCTGAGCCGGACCGGGGTCAGACGGGTGCTGGTTGACAGATTCAACTACCTGCGGAGTAAGTATCCGTTGATTCAGGGCTGGCTGAGAGCCAATCGGCCGGAAGCTGTGCCGCACTTTGAGAAAGCTTTGAGACAACCGGGTTGGTACAGGCAGAGGCTGGGTGAGACAATTCTGGGCGCGCGCAAATACGGGCTGGACTGCCGGGTGCTATTTTGAGCGGACTGTTGCTGGGGCTGGTCCGGACCGGGGGAATCGATGAATCGGTGTACGAAGACATCCGTCATGGCTGGAAAGGGCCGGTGCAGGACATTGTTATGCAGGGCGCAACGGTCATGACCGATTGGCCGGCGCTAATCATTGCTGATGCGGCGCTGGGTCTGGCCGGTGACGAGAAGCTGTGCCGGACTTCGTGTCAGGCATTCGTCTCCTGGGCCGGAGCAAATGCGGTACTGATGGGGATAAGGGCGCTGGTGAACCTGCCGCGGCCTGAGACCCGGAACGGCAACTGGTGGGCCAGTGCTTTTCCGTCCGGTCATGCGACCGGTTATTTCGCGATGGCTGCGGTCTATGCGGCCCGGTATCCGAAACTGAGATGGCCCCTGGCCTTGGGCGGGGTGCTGGTCGGTTTTTCCCGTATTTACCTTGGTGAGCACTATCCTTCTGATGTTCTGGCCGGTGCAGCTTTGGGAACAGGTGTTGGTGCTTTGACCTCGTGGGTCTGGCCTGAGTGCGGATTCAACCAAGCTACGAACAATCAGGTCCGAATGATTCTCGGGAGCCGTGATGGAAACCTTTGTGCCGGGGTAGGGGTTGATTTCTAGCTCTTTGTCGTGCAATGTCTCCAGACCCTTCACACTACGTTGAGCCATCGGATTGCACCTGCCCCTCAGGG
The DNA here is from genome assembly GCA_030612625.1 of Caldifarciminota bacterium. Taxonomy (GTDB): domain Bacteria; phylum Hydrothermota; class Tepidihabitantia; order Tepidihabitantales; family Tepidihabitantaceae; genus UBA3079. The sequence goes on along the minus strand of JAUWNN010000026.1, from coordinate 15,450 downwards.
GGCAGAGCAGGGCAGGCGATTGCTTGCAGCGACCCACGAGGCAGACTCGCGGAAGAAAGAGAATCGAGGGTGACACCCTGCGTAGCGCAAGGGCGTCACCCTGTCGCCGCCCGAGGCGGACTGGCACAGAATGCCGACGTCACACTCCATACCGGTTTGACGGGGCACCGGTTTACTAATAGAATTGGGCGATGGACCTGAAATTCATCCGCGAGAATCCTGAACAAGCACGCAAGCTTCTTGAGTTGCGTCGGGTTGAGTTCGATTTGGACCGGCTGCTTCGGCTTGATGAGAAGCGGCGGAAGCTCGCCCAGGAGCGGGACCGGGTCCGGCACGAGCAGAGAAAAATCTCGGACCAGGTTTCTCTGGCCAAGCAAGCAGGAGAGGATTGCGCGAATGTGGTGGTGCAGGCGCGCGAGCTTTCAGGCAAGGTGAAAGAACTCGAGGCTGAGTTGTCAAAGACCGAGCAAGAGTTGACCGAACTGGCAAAGCTACTGCCCAACAGAGTTCATCCTTCGGTTACCGCAGAAGAAGAGATTATTTCTGAATGGGGCAAGCCATCTGAACTCGGGTTTGAACCGCTCGCGCACTGGGACCTGGGCGAGGCCCTGGACATCCTTGATTTCAAGGCAGCGGCTCGAGTAGCCGGCTCCAGGTTCGCAGTATTCAAGGGTCAGGGTGCGCTCTTGAAGCGTGCGCTAATCAGTTATTTTCTGGATACCCATGTTCGCAAAGGGTATGTTGAGATTTCGCCGCCGGTTCTGGCCAATCGTGCCTGCATGGAAGGCAGCGGACAGTTGCCCCATCTTGAGGCCGATACGTACACGTTGCGTGATGACCCTCTTTACCTGATACCAACAGCGGAGACCGTGCTTGTGAACCTGCACCGGGGCCAGATGCTTTCGGAATCCGACCTGCCCGGGAAGTATGTTGCCGGTACTTCTTGTTTCCGCCGCGAAGCCGGTTCCTATGGCAAAGATGTCAGGGGAATAATCCGGGTGCACCAGTTTGACAAAGTGGAGCTGGTCAGGTTCACGCGAGCTGAGGATTCATACGAAGCACTTGAAGAGATGCTGCATGAGGTTGAAGCATTGATGAAAGAGCTCGAGCTTCCTTACCGGGTCAAGCAACTGGCAGCCTGGGACATCGCCTACCAGTCGGCCAAGACTTATGACATTGACGTCTGGGCCGCAGGGGTCAAACGCTGGCTTGAGATTTCCTCAGTATCCAATTGCGAGGATTACCAGAGCCGCCGCTCCAATACCCGTTTCCGCACCAAAGACGGCAAACTGGCATTCCCGCACACCCTGAACGGGTCAGGTCTTGCTCTGCCCAGGACGTTTGTTGCCATTATTGAGAACAACCAGCAGAAGGACGGCTCGGTTGTAATTCCCCAAGTGCTCAGGCCTTATATGGCCGGGCTTGAGCGCATCAGCTAGCTGAACCTCAAAGGCAGAAGGTCCTTCAGCCGGAACCGGCGCATGGTTTTCCGGTTCGTGAGGAGGATTTCCGGGTTCCGGCCGAATTCGGCGATGACCTGAAGGCAGGCGCCGCAGGGTGGAGTCAGACCGTCGGTATCGGTGAACACCAGGACCGCCTTGACGGATTTCGCGCCGGTATTGACTGCTCGGGAGATTGCGTTTCGCTCCGCGCAGACAGTCAGGCACGGCGATGAGTTCTCGACATTGCAGCCGGAATGGATTCGATCCCGCTCGTCCAGAACCGCTGCGCCCACTTTGAAGTTTGAACATGGGGCATAGGCCCGCTTGGCGGCCCGGCGGGCCGCAGCCAGCATTCTGTTCTGTGTTGTTTTGTTCATATCGATGTTTCCTTTTATGGAGTGCGGTAGCGAAGCTGCCGCTTTTTCGGTGTTGCCAGCTCCTGCTTGCGTCCCTCGATGTCCATGTTCACCTTAGAAGTCGTCCGGGACACTAATCCGGTCATGTCCGAAGCTGGCGATCATGCGGCAAAAGGAGGGTCTGGCATTCTCCTCGAACCATCGTGCTGAACACCACGGGTACGCGCTTGCGGTCTTGACCAGTCCGTGGTGCACAGGGTTGTTGTGAACGTAGTTGAGGCGGGCGAAATAACTGGTTTGGAAACTCAGGTGTGTGTCCCAGTACTGGAACCATACCTTGCGCCTTGATGTTCTGTCCATTTGGTTCACGGCAAGGGCAGTTTGCGCGTGCAGGTTTCGAATCAGGGCTATGAGAGAATTCGGACGTTGGCGCGGAACTGCGATGAAGTGATAGTGATTTGGCATTACTGCCCAGGCCTGGAGTTCCCAGCCCAACTGGTCGGCCCATTCGAACAGCTTGGACTGAACCAGGTCACGTCGTTTCTCGCTGCCGAAGATGGGCTGTTTCCGGTATGTGCCGGCAGTGACCATGTAGGCGCCGGATTCACCCAGAAGGTGCGCCGGGCTGTGATGCCACATGTGGTGTGCTGGGTTCCTGCCAGCGACGGCTCAGGCGTGCATGTTCCTGTTCAGAAAAGCGGCAGCTAGGTGCTGCACGCAATCCAAAGCGGGAGCTGCGCTCCCGCACTCCAAGAAGTTCACCTGATGTCTTTCAGAAAGCTGGTGCCGTTTCTTGTCGGAGCTACGTCCAGATATTCGGCTATGGTCTGACCCAGGTCGGCGAAAGTCGGTCTTGTGCCGAGGTCAACACCGCTGCGGAATCTCGGGCCGAAGGCCAGGAGCGGCACGTATTCGCGCGAATGGTCGGTAGAAGGCGTTGTCGGGTCGTTGCCATGGTCAGCCGTGATAAAGAGCAGGTCGTCCTTCCCCAGCTTGTTCATGATTTCAGGCAGCCGGGTGTCGAACTCCTCAAGACCTTGGGCAAAACCCTGGGTGTCGTTGCGATGTCCCCAGTCCATGTCAAACTGAACCAGGTTTGTGAAGACCAGGCCGTCAGTTATATGTTCCATTGTCTCGAGCGTCAGGTCAAAGCATTCCTGGTTATTGACCGAATGATAATGGTCAGTGAACCCGCGACCGGCAAAGAGCTCGTCAATCTTGCCGATAAGAACAACCGATTGGCCGGCAGCCTTGATGTTGTCGAGCAGGGTCGGGCCAGGTGGGGGACAGGAAAAGTCCTTGCGTTCCGGGGTCCTGGTGAATGAGCCAGGCTTGCCGATAAAGGGCCGGGCAATGACCCGTCCGACACGGTACTTGCCGGTCAGGATTTCCCGGGCGGTTTCGCATATATGATAGAGTTCTTGGACCGGGATTACGTCCTCATGGCAGGCGACCTGGAAGACGCTGTCGGCCGAAGTGTAGACTATCGGGTGGCCGGTCCTGAGGTGTTCCTCGCCCAAGCGCTTGATGATTTCTGTTCCTGATTCCGCAACATTGCCGATTGCCTTGCGACCTATTGCTTTCTCAAACCGGCTGATGAGTTCTTCAGGGAAACTACCAGGAAACAGCGGAAAAGCCTGGTCAAGAATCAGGCCGGTGATTTCCCAGTGGCCGGTGATTGAATCCTTGCCCGGTGAGCTTTCCGCCATCTTGCCGAAGCAGGCCCGGGGTTTGGTTTGAGCCGGAACGCCTTGAATCGAGATGATATTGCCGAGACCGAGTTTTGCCAGATTGGGCAAACTCAAACCGCCGGCTGCTTTGGCGAGGTTTCCCAGGGTATTCGACCCGGAATCCATGAACTGTCCGGCATCAGGCAGCTCGCCGCAGCCGACACCGTCAAGAAGCAGGATTATGACCCGTGAAGACATCTGATAAACCACAGATTAACACAGATAAACACAGATGGGTGATGTCGCTCACAAGTCCGAATGCCTGAGGATGGCGCTATGCGCCAGCCATTTGGAGTGCGGTGGCGTGCCACCGCTTTGTCCGTCCGGAAGCGATGCTTTCGGGCTGAAAGCGGCAGCTTTCGCTGCCGCAGTCCAAAGCTCCGGCCGGCCACGGGAATCTGGAGTTCTTCTACTGTGTCCATCTGTGGTTGACTTCGTGCCTTTGGGGTAAGAATAAGTGCCGGGGGCGGGATTTGAACCCGCATGCCAAAAGGCATACGGCCCTCAACCGTACGTGTCTGCCAATTCCACCACCCCGGCAGAATACGGGAATCGGAGGCAACACTTGGATTATAGGACAGAGGAAATCGGTGTCAATGCTGCGCTCCTAGCCAAGAACCGGGAAAGAACCACAAAGCTTGTCCTGTTCCTCAGGGGCAGAGCAGGGCAAGTTTGGTGGTGGATTCTCTATGTCGGTTTTCGGGACTAGCGTACTGAAACAACCTTGAATCCTGCCGGCATCGCTGCCTGATTGGCCAGTGCGGCCACAATCCGGGCAAACTCCTTGCCACTCAACCCGCTGAACTCAACCCCCAACTCAACAATCGCCCGGGAACAGTCCAGCACATCCCCATTTACCGCAAGAACCAGCAACCTGCCGGCACCAGGGTCAAGTCTGAAACCGGCGCTGTCCCGGAACGCGAACAACAGCTTGGGTTCGGGTAGAAATCCCAGCTTGGAACTGACATCGAAGTCACCGTTGCCGCCAATCTTTTGTCCCAGGGTCACCCGAAAGGACGCATCACCTCCCACCACCAAAACCCTGGTGTCCTCTGTAACTGTCGAATCGACAACCCGTTCCGCGCTCCAGATTTCAATATTGCCGGCTGAGAGCAGAAGCTCAAGCCAACCGCGAGCCACCTTCCGGTCAAGCTGCAATACAAGTTTGCCCCATCTTCGAAACAGCCGGTAGTCCCAATCCAGTTCGTCTAAACGCTTCCTGAGCACCACTACCGCCACATTCAGCTCTTTGCGTCCGAGTCGGCGTTCCGGCGCAATTACCAGCTCCAGTTCGGGCACGAAAGGCACCGTGACACGGCCTGCCCGATTGAAGCGGTCAAAGACAAGCTCCCACTCGGCAGAACCGAGTGGGTCAGAGCAGGAAATTCCAACCGGTAAGCCGGAACGACTGTCAATCTTCATTGTCCCTGCAAAGCTTTTGGTTCGAGCAGGGTCAAGAACCGGCAGGGTGGGTTTGAACCGATAGCGGTAAGTCATGCCTTCTGATTCCAGAAGGGAAACCTGCTTTCCGCGCAGAACCTGTTGAGCCTGCTCCAGAATCTGCGTTTCCAGTCCCCGCTGCGAACGGTGCCAGCCCGCGCGGTCTCTCTCATACTGAGCATCACCGGCCGCAATCAGCGTGACCTTCTCGCGCTCTGCGCCTCGCCACATGTGGCCGGTCCATGATTCCCGGTCAGGTGCACTCCACACGCCAACGAAGTCAGCCCCAAGTGCAAACGGAGTATCAGTGTGATACCGGAGGTGGAACCGGAACGACTCAAGACCTTTGAGCCGCTGCCAGGTCTGGTCCGGCGCTTGTGCCGGGTCTACTATACCAGGCTTGTCCACCGCGGTAATGCAAGCCAGGACAAGCAGAAAAAGCAGCAGGAGGTTACGCATCATGCATTATGCACTACGCATTACGCCGGAGGCCAGCGTTGTGCATCAAGCGTTATGCGTCTAATAGTCGGTTCCGAGCCCGAACAGGAACTTCCAGTCCTTGTGGTCGGTCGCGGAAAGCGGCTTGGCAAAGTCAAGCTTCAGAAAGAAGAATGAAATCTGAATTCTGATTCCCGCACCGACACCCAGTTTCAGGTCCTGCAGCCGGCTGTTCGCGCCATCCCAGATTCGCATGTTGTCGCGGAAAACCAGACCGCCGTCCATGAATGCCACTCCTCTGATGCCGCCTATCTCAAGCGGCAGAGGAAAAGCGAGTTTCAGCCGGTCGATGAACGGGTAGCGAAACTCGAAGTTGATAAGACCAACTCCAGGTCCGGTGTCTTCATAGAACTCGCCCCAGTAGTATCCCCGGACGTCCTCGCCGCCGATGTAGTACCGGTCAGCATCCCGGCCGAAACTGCTGACGCCGAAAAGACGGGTGGCAAAAACGAACCTCCTGCCCAACCGCTGGTAGTTGCGGAAATCCAGGTAGACGTCCTGGAACCGTCTTGTAGAGAAAAGCGACACATTTCCGCCGATTCTTGTTCTTGTTCCCCTTGCCGGGCCCTGCCAGGTCCAGAAGGTGTTGTCGAAAACCGCGGCTCCACTGGCATAGGAAATCCCTTCCAGGTTCCGGTTAACCACGTACCAACCCGCCTGGTCCTTCTTCCAGTAACTGATTTCGCTTGCATAGGCTGTCAGGCCCAACTCGGCTCTCAGGAACCTGTTAAAGGGATACACCCCGACCACCTGCCCCCCGCGGTTAATCCGCTCCACAATTGAATCCAGGTAGTTGTAATAGGGCGTCTCGCCGAACTGAAACAGGGTGATTCCATAGTCAGTTCGGAAGGGCAGCAACCAGTACTCAAGAATCAGGTCTGAATTGAGGATGTCACCATAGATATCGGTATAAATCCCGAAACGGTGGTCTCCAAGCATATCGCTCAGGGCTATATTCACCACTCCGGACAAACCGCCGTAGTTTGAGTAGGAAGCAGCACCAACCGCATAGTCCGGCGACAGGCTGAACCCTACCGGCTTCACCCGTTCGAAGTCAAGTCCGCGTCTGGTGAATTTCGCCGTGTCTGCAGGCGCTCGATAGACAAGTCCGGAATCAACCGGTATCCGCTCGAGCGGGTCAAGAATCACCGCGATATCCCAGCCCACGTCCTCAAAATAGGAAAATACAAGCTTGCGGTCATCCTTGGACAAAGTAAGGTAAGCTGCTTCGCCGATAAACTCAGTTCGTCTCACCACCCTGCCTTCCTCGAAGGAATAGACGTGGATATTACTGGCCGAATCTTCGGCTGTGTAGAACAGGTAATCGCCCGAATGGGAGAATACCGGATACCCCAATCCACCGTGTTTTTGGGTAATCCGTGTCAACTGACCCGGACTGCTTCGCATCCAGAGCGAATAGGACCCGGGAATCCATTCTTCGCCCGGGTCGGGCCGGTCCGAGACAAAAACTACTGTGTCGCCACCCGGCGAAAAAACGGGGTCCCGCTCCTCGTACATGTCATATGTAATCCTCTCCGGTTCACCGCCACCAATATCGACAACATAAATGTCACTGAACCCGTTCTTCAGACCAACGAATGCAATCCTTTTACCGTCCGGTGAAAACCTGGGGCTGTAGATTGCGTCGAGACCCTTTCCGACCCTTTTCTTCACCCGACCACTCGGATACTCAATCAGGGCGATGTTCTCCTGACTCGCACTTGTTGTCACCAGCGCAATAAGCTTCTCATCCGGTGACCAGGCAACGCCCGGCCGGGCAAGGTGCATCGTTTCGAACCCTCCGGACCGCCCCCCTTTCACCAGTCGCTTGAGAACCCTGCCGTCCAGCGCGGAAATCACGTAGCAGTCCGAGTACTCCAGCCGGTCCGAAATCATCACAATCTTCGTTCCACTGGGTGAGACCGCGGGCGCGGTATTGTAGACCGAACCGTCCTTTCGGTGGTCGGTCAGCCGCCGGGCCAGAGTGTCGAAACATGAGAGTCTTGTGACAAGAGGCCAGTACCGCATCCGCAGCCACTTTTCCCAGTCAGAACTGAAACGCTCAATGCTCATCCCGAACACCACGGTAAAGGTCGCGTCTATGCTTCGTTTGTTCTTCAGAGTATGGAGGAATTCGTAGACCTTCTTGCGTCCATACTTCTCGGCCACGTACCGGAAGAACGACTCGCCTTCACGATAAACCAGATACCCTAATCCGTCGTGAAGGTCTTGCAGCGGGACCAGCCGGTTATTGAGCACCAGGTCACGCATGAACACTTCTGACCCGACACTGACCCAGCCGGATTGAAACTCGGCAAATCCCTCCATTACCCAGAGCGGAATCTGAAACTCACCAACCGCACCCAGGAGGGCCGAAAGCCTTGAGCGATAGAACATCTGAAATTCGAAGATATGGGTAAGCTCGTGACCGATAACATGACGCAAGTCGCTGTACGACCCGTTGAACGGCACCACGATTCGGTTCTTGAACAGCTCGGCAAATCCGCCCACCCCTTCCTCAATCACGTTGGTGATGACATTGGTTTCACTGAACTGGCCCGGCGAAAGATAGAGAATCAACGGGACTTTGTAATCCAGTCCAAAACCCAGTTCTCGGGCAAACGCCTCGTAGTATTCCTCTGCCGCATGCGCGGCGAACTCAGTCATTGATTCACCACCCGGGTAGAACAGAATCTTGAAGTGCTTGGTCTCGAAGCTCTGGAAATTGTACTCCCGGGTCTGAATCTTACTCTTGCCGAAATAGTAGTACTGTCCTGAGGCAAGGCTGACCCCGAGTAAAGCGACCATAAGGACAACAGCAGCCATTGAGGGTGATACCCTGCGCAGCGCAAGCATGTCACCCTTTCTTGCACTTTGGCCTTTGACTCTTGACTTCTGCCTCAGCTTCAACCCGTCCTCTACTTCTTCTTGTCTTCGGTGAAAAGAAACAGCCGGTCCCCAACCATGTAGCCGTATGACATGTCCGGGGTCGTATGGCCGAAACAGATACCACCCCGTGCGTCGAAACCGACCATCCCGCACAACGCTTTCTGGCGTCTGGCCTCAGACAAAGCCAGCGTCACCGCAATCGAACCCGGCAATGTTTTCATCCTGTCAACCGCGTCCTTGCCGAGCATCATTCTCATTATCGGCTCGCCGTGGCCCGTGCATGACACAGCCCCGCTCGGCCCGGCATAAGTTCCTGCACCGATAACCGCAGTGTCTCCAACCCGACCCGGCAACCTGCCTGTTATGCCTCCGCTCGAAGTGGCCACTGCCAACTGGCTGTGCTTGTCAATCGCCACTGCGCCCACTGTGCCCAGCTTCATCATCTTCTCAAGTCCGGGGAAGTAGGGAGAATTGCCCTCTTGCCGGAGCCGTTCAAGACGTTTCTGAGCACGCTCAGTAGTCACATCATGTTTCTCAAAACCCATCTTGCGGGCGAAATCCGTTGCGCCTTCACCGCACATGAGCAGGTGGTCTGTCTCAGTCATCACCTTCCGGGCAACGAGAATGGGGTTTCTCACATCGGTAATGCAGCATACCCCGCCGAACCGTCCCTTCTGGGTCATTACAGCCGCATCCATTTCAGCCTTGCCGTCCAGTGTCAGATTTGAACCGGTCCCGCAGTTGAAAATCGGATTGTCCTCCATCACCTTCACTGCTGCGACCACCGCATCCAGAGCGCGGGCGCTCTGCCTGAGCAACCGGTAGCCTTGTTCAAGCGCCTGGGCTAGCCCTTGAGCCGCTGCCTGCCTGTCCTTGATTACACCGGAACCACCGTGACAGATAATTCCGAGTGCGCTGCTTCTCACCAGAATCCTTCTATGTCTGACAGACCGGGCAAAAGTAGCTGCTGCGGTTGCCTATCCGTATGCGCCTGATAGTCCCTTGACAACCAGTGGTCCTGCATTCAAGCCCTTCCCGTCCGAACACTCTCAGATGTTTCTGAAAAGCACCGTTCTGATTGCCCGGCCTGCGGTATCGGCCGTCAGTAAGAGTGGTTCCGCACCATCTGATTCCATTTCTTATGACCTGTTGCAGACTGCGGGTCAGCTTCTGCAACTCAAGACGGGTAAGACTGCTCCCGGACCGGGTGGGCCGCACCCCGGCTCGAAAAAGAGCCTCGTCAGAGTATATGTTCCCAACCCCACAGCAGATTCGCTGGTCGAGAACCAGATTCTTGACCTTTGCCTTCCGGCCCCGGAGTTTCTCTGTCAGATAGTCAACCGTGAATCCAGAGTCTATTGGTTCCAATCCCATCCGCTCCATTCCGGCAAGAATCCTCGGGTACTGACCGGCCTCAACCAGATAAACACGACCAAGCACCCGAGGCTCAATGAAAGACAGCGCGCTTCCGCCCGAAAGACTGAAGCGCACCCTCTCAAACCGGGAAGCATCAGCATCCCTGTTTACTTGAAGATGTCCGCTCAGTCGCAGATGGAAAATCAACTCCTTGTCTTTGTCCAACTTGATAATCAGGTACTTGCCCCGACGCTCCAGGCCAAGAATCCTTTGGTCCGCAATCAGTTCTGCAAACTTCCGTGGCCCTGGAAAACCGATAATGTCCTTTCGGGAAATCCTGACCGACCGTACCTTCTTGCCGACCACAAGCGGCACCAGTTCGCGCCGAATCGTCTCAACTTCAGGAAGCTCAGGCACTACAAGTAATCCTAGTCCCAGCCTTTGTCTGTGTCAACCAACCGGACTGACTGGCGGAGTAGATAAGCCGTGAAACAACAAGTTCAGTTGTCTGAAACAGCAAAGTCGAGTGAAATGCTCCGGCTATTCGAGTCGGGCGAGCATCTCTTCATTTGACTTGGCGGCCTGCAGCAACTCAATCGCCCTTTTGACATGGGGGTCGCGGCGCAGCCGCATCTCGTACTCCCCGCGCATCCCCATTATCTTGCCGGCCACTTCGCGCTCAATCTGACTCGCAAACCACTCATGAGCCGAATCAAACGCCGCATCGGTGAATTCCAGCTCCTTCACATCCCGGAGATAGTCGCGAAACTCCTCAAGAACGGGCCTGCCGGCTGCGAAGTCCATGGTCAAGCCGGAATGAGCATTCGCGTAGTCCACCGCGAAGTTGAAGTAGGCATCCCGGTTCACCCTCTTCTCCAGGCCGCTGAGTTCTTCATAAGGAAGGTAGATATCCGGCGTGATAGCTCCGCGTCCGTATACCGACCTCTTGAGACTACCAAGGGTGTGGAAGCTTTCTCCCGGACCCTGGATGCTGTCGTTCACGACTTCACCGTTCGAGTCACGCGGCCGGTTAATGCACCTGCCGCTCGGCGTGTACCAGTACGCGGTCGTCAGCTTGACCGCGCGTTCCGGTCCGAGCGGGTGAACAGTCTGCACCGACCCTTTGCCGAAAGTCGTGTCGCCCAGCAGCAGCCCTCGTTCCCAATCCTGAAGCGCACCGGCAACAATCTCGGCCGCAGAAGCGCTGCCCCGGTCTACCAGAACCACCATCGGGAAATCACTGCGCGGCACCGGAGTTTCTGCAATGAACTCCTGGTGGCTTTGCGGAATCCTTCCTTTGGTGCGAACGATTACCCGGCCCCGAGGCAGAAAAAGGTCGCTGACCTCCCTGCCTTCCCTGAGCAATCCTCCGCCGTTTGACCTCAAGTCAAAAATGAGCTTGTCCGTACCTGCGCCCAGCAGCGAATCCAGGGCCCGGTTCAACTCTCCGCTCGCCACTTTGGAGAAATCGGCAAGACGAACATAGCCAATCCGGTCAGTGACCATTCCTGCATAAGGAACCGCCTTGATATTGATGACCGCCCGGGTGATTTCGATTGGAATCAACTCGCTCACGCCCGGCCGGTCAATTCCGATGTTCACTTTGGTGCCCGGCTTGCCGCGCAGAAGTTTCACCGCATCGCTCGTGTTGTATCCTTCAGTAGATTCGCCCTCAATCTCGGCAATCCGGTCCCCCCCTCTCATTCCGGCGCGCTCAGCCGGAGTCCCTTCAATCGGCGAAATAACCGTAAGCCGGCCACCGACCATCCCGATGTGAATGCCAATTCCGCCGAACTGGCCTTCGAGATGCACCTGCAGCTCACTGAGGTCTTCCTTTTCAAGGTAAGTGGTCGGTGAGTCCAGCGACTCAAGCATTCCGCGTATTGCCGACCTGATCAGTTCCTCAGGGTCCACGTTGTCCACATAGGAAGTCACCACCAGGCCCACGACCCGGCTGAAAAGCTGCAAACTCTGTCCGAGTGTTGCTCGCTTCTGAGCCCAGAGCCTGCCAATCAGCCCGCCCAGAACAATGGCTGCTGCGATGGTGACCGCTATCACTACCTGTTTCTTCATCAGTGCAGAGTTCCCTTTCTTCTCAGGACTTCTTCAACCAACCGGCAGATTTCTACTTCAAGTTCGGCTGCCGGCTTGGTGCCATCAAGCACCTTAATCCGCTTGGGCGCCCGACGAGCTATCCGCAGATAGCCGTCACGAACCCGTTCATGAAATTCTACCCGCTCAATCTCCAGTCTGTCAAGCTCGGACTGCTCTTTCCGTTCCCGTCCCACCTGGACCGGGACATCCACCAGGATGGTGAAATCAGGTCGCAGAGCAGCCGTGGCCAGCTTGTTGAGCCGGGAAACCAGCTTCTCGCCAAGCTCGCGGCCCCGGCCCTGGTATGCGGCCGATGACTCAGCATACCGGTCCAGCACAACCACTCTGCCTTCTTTCAAAGCCGGCAGGATTTTCTCACGCACGTGCTGATTCCGGCTTGCCAGGTAAAGGAACAACTCGGTCAGAGCGTCCATCGACCGGTTGGCAGGGTCCAGCAGTATTTTCCGGATCTGTTCGCCTATCTCGGTTCCGCCCGGCTCACGCGACAAAAAGCAGTCAACACCCAGTTCGGTCAGATGACGAACCAGTCGCTCAGCCTGGGTTGACTTACCCGAACCTTCGACGCCTTCGAAGGTGATGAAGACGCCATGCACCGGCCTAATGCTTCCCTGGCTTCCTTCTGGCCGGCTTCTGCTTCCTGGCTTCTGGCTTTTGCACTTTAACTCTCGACTTCCGGCTTTTTGCCCGGCTTGGCCTTTTACCGGCCGGCTTTAGCGCGTACTTCTTGATGAACGCCTGAGTCTTGTCCCGGCAGACGTCATCCGGAAACTGCACCGGTGGTGTCTTCATGAAGTAGCTCGACGGCTCGACAATGCTCCCGGACATGCCGTGGTCAAGCGCCAGTTTGGCGCAGCGAATCGCGTCAATCACAACCCCGGCCGAGTTGGGCGAGTCCCACACCTCGAGCTTCAGTTCAATGTTGAGCGGCACATCGCCGAAAGTCTGGCCTTCCATTCTGACATATGCCCACTTCCGGTCCTTGAGCCAGGCCACATAATCGGACGGCCCGATATGGATATTCTCAGCGCCGATATCATACTTCAGCAGCGAAGTCACTGCGCCGGTCTTTGAGACTTTCTTTGAATGCAGCCTGCTCCGCTCCAGCATGTTCAGGAAATCGGTATTGCCGCCGATATTCAACTGGGAAGTACGCAAAAGCTTCACGCCCCGGTCATTGAACAGCGAAACCAGGATGCGGTGAAGAATGGTCGCGCCCACCTGGGACTTGATATCGTCGCCGATAACCGGCATCCCCGCGGACCGAAAACGGCGGTGCCAGTACTTCTGGGACCCGATGAACACCGGAATGCAGTTGACAAACGCACAACCGGCCTCAAGCACCTGCTCCACATACCATTTGGTCGCTTCTTCACTGCCCACCGGCAGATAATTCACCACAACGTCGGTCTTGGTCTGCTTGAGCGCTCGGACGATGTCGGCCGTGCTCCCGGGCGCTTTTTCAATCACCTGGGAAAGGTAGTATCCCAGGCCATCGTGGGTCATTCCTCGAATCACCTTTATCCCGGTTTTCGGCACGTCGGTGAATTTGTAAGTGTTGTTCGGATAAGTGAAGATTGCCTGAGCCAGGTCCTTGCCGACTTTGCGCTTGTCAATGTCGATCACCACTGTGAATTCGATGTCGCGGATATGATAGCCACCCAGGTTGACGTGCATTATTCCCGGAATGTTGTCGCCCTCCCGGGCATTCTGATAATAATGGACGCCTTGAACAAGGCTGCAGGCACAGTTGCCTGCTCCGATAATTCCAACTCTGATCTTTGGCATTCAGCCTCCTGTCATTCTAATAGTCCTGCAAGATAGGCATTTTCCACCGGCATGTCAAGCGGGCCACACACTCCCCAGAAACGGGTTCACCAGAAGCGCCCGCGAGAAAGACCCGGGCTCGCCATGTCCCGGATACAACATCGTCTCCCTGGGCAGAACCGTCTGGAGCCGGGAAAGCGAAGCCCGCATCTCCTGCACCGACCCGCCCGGAAAATCGGTCCGGCCAATCGAATCAAGGAACAGCGTGTCACCGGTGAATGCGAACCCGTTGCCGACAAGGCAAATCCCGCCCGGCGTATGACCCGGCGTATGCAGCACCTTCATTGATTCCTCACCGACAACCACTTCATCTCCCTCGACAAGCGTACGTGATACCGACACCGACTTCACTTTGACGCCCATCATGGCTGCCAGGCTGTTATCCGGATGAGCCAGCATTCCGGCATCGTCCTCGTGGATAAGCAGGTCTGCACCGGTCGCTTCCAGAATCTCACAGTTGGCACCGATATGGTCAATATGGCCGTGGGTATCAATCACGTATTTCACCTTGCCGCCCAGCTCTCTGATTTTGTCCAGAATCCGCTCCGCATCCCCACCCGGGTCAATCACCGCCACCTCATCCCCGGATTTCAGGATGTAGCAGTTGGTGGCCAAAGGCCCGACAACCAGCCGCTCTATCTCAGCCACCGGTTTTCTCCTTGTGCTTCAACCGCCGGCTCTTGCCCTTGCCTTCAAACGACCAGCCCTCGCGGCCAAGCAGGAACTCCTTCCACCTGGGTCCCCCACCAAACCCGCCGAGATAACCTCGAGCTTTCACCACCCGGTGGCAGGGTATCAGCAGAGGCACCGGATTCCTTGCCATCACCCGGCCAACCGCCCTGGCTCCACCCGGCTTTCCGACCTTAACAGCAAGTTCCTGGTAGCTCCTTACCTCACCCGCAGGTATCCGGTTGCACGCCCGGAGTACCCTGCGGCTGAACTCAGGCAAGTATTCAAGCGCAGCCTTCAGTCCCTGATGTGATGGCGCACTGTCAACCATTGCAGCCGGCTTGCTGGAAAACGGGCATCCTTCTCCCGAGTTCCGGCCCAGCTCCACCCTGACCACAAGTCCACCGCGCCGGGTCACAAAGACCCTGCCCGGAGCAAGCACAGTCGAACGCACCATTGGCAATAACCTTTTCGGTAAATCTCGCGAGCCGCTATCTTAGGCTATTCCCAACCCAAGTCAAGCCGACAGCCCTGCAATGTTCCGCTCAAGGTCATTGCGCTCTGCGTCCTTCGCAGGTGCCATCCGATGGCTCACCACCGCAGGTGACGCGGCAATCTTCCGCTCGGCTCCTATCTAACCAGCACTATCTTCTTCTGCTCACGGTGCAATGTCATTGCGAGCCTGCACCTTTCTGTCATTCTGAGTGTTCTCTTTCTGTCATTCCGACTAACCCTTTCTGTCATTCCGACCGGAGTGGAGGAATCTCCCGAAAACCGATATAGGAATCTCAACATAGGACGCATAACGCTTGATGCACGACGCATAACGCTTAACCCTGGCCTCCGGCGTAATGCGTATAATGCGTCGTTCGTGGCTCCATCCCGGTTCTTGGGGCTGGTCAGAAGTCACAGAAAAAGACAAAGGCCGGGACAAAGGCTCAGGCAAAGAATGATGCAAAGGCTCGTGCAAAGGCAGAGACAAAGACCCAGGCAAACGCTGCGACATAGACCAAGACCAAAGCCGAGACAAAGGCTGCGACATAGACCAAGGCACCGGCCGGCACAAAGGCCAGGACAAAGCCCGCGCCAAAGCCTCAGCCAAAGCCCCGAACAAACGCTCCAACCAATGCC
>JAUWNN010000231.1 GCA_030612625.1 Caldifarciminota bacterium | reverse complement strand
AGTATAAAATCAGTGTAAGACGGCTGTCCTTGACTATCAATCCCCGCAAGCTTGGGCCTGCGGGGAGAAGCAAGTGGGATTCTCTCGTTCCGATTGCCCGCCGCAAGCGGCGGGGGGGGGACAAATCCACACCCGAAGCAGCCGCCACACTCGCCCAGAATGACCGGCCATTTCATGAACTTTAAGCCCCAAATACCGCCGGTCAAGTAGCACATGCTGTCTGAAAAACGATATAGGATTGGCCACGAAAGCACGAAATCCACGAAAGATGAACCGACCCACCCAGAACTGGCAAGGGTGACACCCTGCGCAGTAGGGGTGACACCCTTGCGCTGCGCAGGGTGTCACCCTATCTCCGTTTCGTGTTCTTCGTGGCTTTGTGGCTCCATTCCGGTTCTTGGCTTGACAATCAGCCAGACCGCAACAGACTACCTGTATGAAGCCCCTGGCTGACATAGTTCTTTCGATGCTTGTCGCAGCCGTAGTGCTGACCGCCACGGCCGCAGAACCTGACCGACACATTGTCAGGATACATCCCGACACTCCGGAGCAGCTTGAGCGCCTTCAAGACCTGGAACTGGACTTCGTATCCGAAGCACCAGGCTTCCTCGGCCATGCTGACGCGGTCGTTACTGGCGATGAACTGGAAGAAATCAGACAGCGAGGCTTCCACGTGGAAATCGTCTTTCCTGGAGACTCCACCTTTGAAATCCCGGAAGAGTATCACACCTACGAAGAAACCTACCTGGTGTTTGATTCCCTGGAGTCCCTGCATCCTGACATCCTCCACCAGATGACTGTCGGCTTCACCCAGTGGCGCGGGTTCCCAATCTACGGGGTCAAGATATCCGGCAACGTGGCGGTCGAGGAGGACGAACCCGCGGTGCTCTACAACAGCGTCATTCACGCCCGTGAGCCTCTGGGCAACGAAGTCATCATCTATCTGGCCAAGTACCTGTGCAGCCGTTACGACACTTCGGCAACAGTCCGGCGCTGGGTTGACTCCCTGGAAATCTGGCTGATTCCGGTCCTCAACCCGGACGGATATATCTACATGTTCGACTCAGCCCAGACCAGCCCCTGGTGGCGCAAGAACCAGCGTGACAACAACAATAACGGCCGGTTCGACTACGACTACGACGGCGTGGACCTGAACCGGAACTTCAACTGGCGCTGGACCCATGGCGGCAGCACCACCCCGTCATCCTGGACCTACCGCGGGCCTGAGCCCAATTCAGAAAGCGAAACCCGGACATTGTGCAGCCTGGCCCTGGCCCGGAAACCGGTCTTCGGAATCTCGTATCACTCATACGGCGAAATCGTTTACTACCCGTGGTCATTCCAGGGGCAGCACACCCCGGATGACGATGTCTACACCACGCTTGCCAACCGGCTTGGCCAGCTCACCGGTTACCAGCCCGGTCGCGACGGCGGCACCAATATGGCTGACGACTGGCTCTATGCCCGTACTGGTCAGCTCGACTTCCTGCTGGAAACCGGAACTGTGTTCATCGAGCCGGCCCACCGAATCCTGCCCATCTGCCAAGAGAACTTCCACGGCGACACTTTCCTGTTCAACCGGGTTTTCTATGCCGGAGTCTGGGGTCATGTCAAATGCGCGGTCACTGACAGCCCGCTCGTTGCCGAAGTTCAGGTCCTGGACCGGGTAGACACCATCCTGGACCCCAGAACAAGTGACCCGCGGTTCGGCCGGTTCCATCGGGTTCTGAACCCAGGGTGCTACGCGTTCAGGTTCTCCGCGCCCGGCTACGATAGCTTGATTATCTCCGAGGTCGAAGTGACGAACGACTCTCTGACCAGGCTCGAACCCAGGCTCCAGCCGCTTGTCGGAATCGCAGAACAATGTCCACCGCTTCCGGCTGACCGCTCGCCGGTGTCTGCAGCGCCCAACCCATTCTCTACCGCCACAACTTTCACCCTGGTCCGGTCCAGAGCCGGACCCCTGACCATATACGATGCGACCGGCCGGCTGGTGTGGGACTACCTGATTCCCGGCCACAGCTCGCCGGTTTCGGTCACCTGGAATGGAACCGACCGTTTTGGCAACAGACTCCCGGCCGGTGTCTACTTCGTGAAGTTCAGGGCAGAAACGAACCATGCTGTCGCCAGGATGATACTGAAGCAGTAGCCTCGGCCGCGAAAGAATAATGAAGCAGGGGCAGCTTTGCTGCCCCTGCACAGTTCTTCGGTCTGGTCCCTAGAACTTCACAACCTTGGTCGAAGCGCTCCTGCCTCCCCCGGTCGCGCACACCAGATAGGCTCCGGCTGCGATGTCACAGGGCAGGGCAAGTTCGTGCCGGCCTGCGCTGAACTGCTGCCGGGCAATCCTGGCGACCTGGCGGCCGTCGGACGAGAACAACTGAACCTCAACTATTGTCGTCCGGGCCAACGACAGTTCAATCCGGCTGCCAAAGGTCCGCAATTCCAAGGACCGCTCAGGAATCCCAGGGTGAACCGCACCGTTGCGAATCCCGGTCTGCGTGGTGTCATAGCAGATTGAATCGAACTTCACAACAACCGGCTCGAGCCGGATTGAATCAAGCTCCGGGTAGCAGGTTTCGTCTTCCACATACCACTCTATCCAGGGCAGGGATTCAATCTCAGGCTCCTGGGGCTCGACGCATACCGGCCGGTTGCCCATCGGGTCGAGCGTTGCCAGGTGGAAGTCATCGCCCCCGCCAAGATGAGGATAGCTGTTGGTCCAGCCGGCAACCGCATACCCGCCTGCCCGCATCTCAATCATCGGCAGCGGCACGTCGGATTGCAGGCCCGGGTCATAAGGACTCGGATGGGACCGGCACCACATCGGCAGGCCAGCCGGGTCGAGCTTGAGAATCAGGAAATTGGGGTTAGGCACGCCCGGCCCGACACTGGTTGTCGGCCCGCACAACACCGAACCGTGGTCACTGGTCCCGACCAGAGACCGGTCATCCAGTACCTGCTCGTCGCCATCAGGCCAGCCATAACTGTTCGACCACAGGATATTACCGAGCAGGTCGAACTTGGACACAAACATATCTGCTGTATTGCGAGGGCTGGTGCCGAAGCTTCTGGTCCAGCCCCCAGCCAGAATGTCTCCATTCAGGTCAACCGCTACCGAATAGGCTTCATCATCAGCATCCTCTCCTGGAACGGTCCGCAGCCACTGGATATTGCCGCGCTGGTCCAGCTTGAGCACAAACGGATTGAAGAATGCCTGGCTGATGGTCTTGGCTCGGCCAACCACCGCATACCCGGTGTCAGCAGTCTGGACAATCGAGTATCCTTCGTCTTCCATATGGTTCGGCGCCATCCAGTAGACCCGCATCCACTGCAACATTCCGTGCGCGGTAAGCTTGAGCACGAAGATGTTCGGCTGGGGTGCCGGTCCGAAACTGTAGGTCAGCCCGGTGACAGCATAGCCACCATCCATCGTCTCAACAATCGAGTAGGCCTCATCATTCTGCATCCCGCCGTAGACCCATCCCCAGACCTGGTTTCCAGCCTGGTCGAGCTTCAGGACAAAGATGTTCTTGTTTGGTACGCCCGGGCCAAAGCTCCTGGTCCAGCCGGTAATCGTATAACACTGGTCTGTGGTCCGCACCATCGAATACGCCTCATCGTCGTTCTCTCCGAATGAAACCCTTGACCATTGCGGTATTCCGTTCGGGTCGGTCTTTGTCACAAGGATGTCAGACCCGCCCGGTGCGCCGAAACTCCTGGTCCACCCGGCAAGACAGAACCCCGGGTCAACCCCTTCAACCAGCGCATAAGCGCGCTCAGACATCGGTCCGCCGTAAAGCCTTACCGGCAGCGGCTGGCCGACAGCAACCCCGACAAAAAGCAGGGTCAACAATCCTGCGACTACGATTACAAACAGTCTGGTGCTCATCACTACCTCCTTCTGGTTTACAGACACTGTCCTGTTTGAAAGGATGCCGCTGTGCGGCAGACTTCTATGAAAGAAGCCTTCCTTTCCGATTGGGTCCGGCGCAAAGCGCGGTCCTTTGTACACGGTCTTGGTGCTTTCCATCTTCTTCTCCTTTGTTTCAGGCCTTAGGCCTGGTTTGTACATGTTGCTCATGCCTTCACATAAACCACCATCCGTGCCAGGTAAGGCCAAGTTGTTAAGCTACGCAGTACCGAGAGTTACAGACATGGGCTTACGACCCTATGTGACATGCGATGTCACACAACCAAGTCACACTGACTCGGCAAAGGAAGCTAACTGCTGTTATTCTGGGACTTTATTTCGTCAGAACCGATGTCACAT
The DNA here is from genome assembly GCA_030612625.1 of Caldifarciminota bacterium. GTDB lineage: Bacteria > Hydrothermota > Tepidihabitantia > Tepidihabitantales > Tepidihabitantaceae > UBA3079. The sequence goes on along the minus strand of JAUWNN010000231.1, from coordinate 396 downwards.
GGGCAATCAGAGAGGGTTCCAGGATTTGACCCCTTGAACCCTTGACCCCTTGAACCCTTTTTCTAGCCCTTGACCCCTTTCCGCTTTATCCCGTACTTCTCCATCACCCGGTAAAGATGGCGCCGGCTGATTCCGAGCTTGGTTGCGGCCCGCTTTACCACCCAGCCACTCTGCTCCAGAGCGGCAACGATTGCGCTTTTCTCAACCGGTGCTGCGGCCTCTACTTCTGCTTTCTTGCGCGCATCCTGCCACTTGGGCTCATGCCTGGCAGCAGGCTGCAGACCTGAAGGCAGGTCCTCAACAGTGACCAGCTCTCCCCGGGCCAGAATCACCCCGCGCTCAATCACATTCTCCAGTTCCCGGACATTTCCGGGCCAGGGACAACCCATCAGGCAG
>JAUWNN010000243.1 GCA_030612625.1 Caldifarciminota bacterium | reverse complement strand
ACAGCGGCTACATCATTTCAGGATGGAGCATTCCGGACGGTGCTCCGGCTGCGGACGCTTACCTTGTAAGGACAGACGCGGACGGCGATACACTCTGGACAAAGACTTTCGGAGACTTCAGCCCTACAGAAAAAGGCGTTTAGGTCTGGCTGACATCTGACGGTGGATACATCGTTGCGGGATACCGGCAAATACCAGGTTCTTTTGACCCGGATGCTTACCTTGTAAAGGTAGGGCCGGACCCCGTTGCTGTCCGGGAACCCATCTCGCCGGGGGAAGGTTCTCTCCCCAAAGCTCTTTCCGTTTTCCGAAGCGAACCGAATCCGTTTACGGGCAGAACCCTGATTACCTATCAACTGCCCGGGAACGGTGACGTGCGCATCGCAGTCTACAACCTTGCCGGTGTGGAAGTCCGGACACTTGTCAGCAGGGAACGTGACCCAGGTGTACATACGACGACTTGGGACGGAAGAGACGAAACCGGCAAGACAGTTCCAGGTGGCATCTATTTCGCCAGGGCCTACCTCAAAGACGGGAATCCGGAACAGTGCCGGATTGTGCTGTTGAGATGAGACAGGCCGCAGCTTTGGATTATGGCAGAGAAGAGAGAGCCCTCACGCAAGTGAGGAAAAACAAAAAGGAGGCAGAAATGCCAAAAGGCAGTCTCAAGTCCGCAGCAATAGTGCTGTGTCTGCTGCTTGTGGGCGTGGTTTTTGCAGCGGAAACCAATGTCGGCACCAAGCATGGTACCGACGCAATCAGTGTTCCTCAACTCATCAACTTCCAGGGCAAGCTGACTGATGGGAGCGGCGGTCTACTGACCGGAGAGTACGACTTGTATCTTGAAATCTATGATGTGGCGACCGGCGGCACGAGGCTATGGTCAGAAACCCAGCCTGATGTTCAGGTCACGGATGGCCTGTTCAACGTGCTGTTGGGCAGCATCAACCCGATTACATCCATTCCTGACGGGCCGGACTGCTACTTGCAGGTGACAGTGGAGACCCAGGTGATTACACCCAGAATGCAGATGGTGAGCGCGCCTTATACCTACAATGCTGACGATGCCGCGAATCTGGGCGGTGTTCCGGCAGCCGACCACATCACCATCTCGACTACAGCAAGCGGCGACCTGACCGGTCTGTATCCCGGCCCGACGATTGCCCGGAAGGGCGCGACCGATGGCCAGGTTCTGAAATGGAACTCAGGCACCTCTTCCTGGCAGCCGGCCAACGACCAGACCGGTGGCACCGGCACAGTGACTCAAATCAATGAAGGTACTGGCATCGACCTTACGCCTAATCAGATTACTACTACCGGTACCGTGGCCTTTGACCAGGCTTGGGGCGACAACCGATATATTCCAAAGACGCAGGCCTTTAGCGGCGACGTGACCGGGACCTATAACAACACGCATGTCGTACGACTTCAGGGCCGAAACGTTTCGAGCAACGCGCCCGGTTCCAACCAGGTCCTCACTTGGTATAGCAATGCGTGGACTCCGCGGACGCCCTCAACCGGCGGTGTTGGCGGTTCAGGCACGGCTGACTACGTTGCTCGCTGGACAGGCCCCACGACCCTGAGCAACTCTTCGATCCGCGACAACGGCAGCAATGCGGTATCGGTCGGGGTTGCTCCTAACCCGAACTACCGCATCTATGGCTACTACGACGCCAACTGCTATGGCTATCTTGGCAGCGCGTCCTACGGCGTGTACGGGTACGGCGGTGCTTCCGGTACAAAAATGGGTGTATACGGCCGGGCTGGGAACTACGTCGGTGTCTGCGGCAATCATAACATAGGTCTAGCCCCCCTCTGTGGCGTGTACGGGTTCTGCATCTCTTCGGGCAGCTACGGCCGGCTGGGCACGTATAACACCGGCGTCCAGGGAAATGGCACCAAGTACGGCGTGTACGGAAGCAGCAGCACCTATAGTGTTTATGGCTACTACAGCAGCAACAGCTACGGCTATCTCGGCAGCGCGTCCTACGGTGTCTACGGCTACGCAACCAACGCTGCCGGCTACGGCGTCTATGGTCGCAACGTCTCCGGGGCCGGCGCCACCGGTATCCGCGGAAGCGGCATGACGTATGGCGTGTACGGAAGCAGCGGCGGGTATGGTGTTCGGGGAGACGGCGGCACTTACGGAGTGTACGGACACGGAACCAACATAATGGGCGCCACGGGCGTGTACGGAAGCGGCGAAACCGGTGTCTATGGAAGGGGCACGGCGTACGGCGTGTACGGCCACGTGTCCGTAGCCGCGCGCCAGGCCGGCTATTTCTACAACAGCGGCAACGGTTGCTACACCTATCTATGCCGGACAGATGGTGGTACCGTGTACGGCGTATACACCAGCGGCTGGGGCCATTTCGCAGCCGGGCACTCGTTCGGAGGTCTTTCCGAGGGCACAGTTCCGACCAGGGACTTCGGCACCCGTGCGCTCTACACCATGCAGAGCCCGGAGGTCTGGTATGAAGATTTCGGCAGCACGCAACTGAAGGATGGCCGGGTCCATGTCGAACTCGACCCGGTGTTTCTCCAGACGGTCACGGTTGATGCCGAGAATCCCATGAAAGTCTATGTCACCCAGACTTCGGGCAATCCCGTGCTGGTGGTCGTGGAGAAAGGCCTCAGCGGTTTTGACATCATCGGGCCGGCCGGCTCGGACGCCGGCTTCGACTACCGGGTTGCTGTCAAGCGTGCCGGGTACGAGTCCAAGAGGCTCGAGGTGCTGAGCAGCGAATAGCATGCAAGCACAAGACTCCGAAAGGAGGAGGACATGATTGAATGTCGAATGACAAATGTCGAATGTCGAACAAGACTTTCGGCGGTCCTCGCCGTGCTTGTCCTGCTGGCAGGTTTTGCGATGGGGCAGACCTATCTGGTGCCCTGGTATTCGTTCAATTCGGGCGGCAGTCCGGGCTTGGGTGGCAGCGACTACGGGCTTAACGGCACGATAGCTCAGCCGGTCCAAGGTACTGGTGCTGACACCGACTATCGGGGCTACTGGGGTTTCTGGTACGGATTTCCGGCCGGCGGAGGGCCTGGTGGTGATGTCGGCGTGGAGCAGATTATCGCGCCGGCTGGGTATGTCCCGGTCAACACCACGGTGACGCCCAAAGGGACCTGGAAGAACTATGGCACCGACCCGGTGAGCTTCACCGCCTACTTCTTCATCGAAGACCCGACAGGTACACGGGTATACGACAAGTCGCAGCCTGTGACCAGTCTGCCTGGAGGCCAGTCCACGACTCTGGAGTTCGACGACTACAATGTGGGCGCGGTTACCGGCACATGGTCAGTTCGGTGCTCGACTTATGCTGTTGGTGACATTCGTCGCAGCAATGACTGGAAGGACGGCGGATTCACAGTAGGCTGGCGTCCGGACTGGCCGAGCGGATGGCATGAGGTCAAGCCGATGCCAGCGCTGCCTTCGAAGAAGTCGGTCAAGCGGGGTGCCTGGCTCGCGTTCAACGAAGGCGACGGCTACGTTTACGCTGCCAAGGGCTACAAGACTACCGACTTCTACCGGTACGACCCGATTGGCGATTCCTGGCACGGGCTGACCGGGATGCCGTATCAGACCCATTCGAACCCGAAATGGGCCAGAAAGGTGCCCAGAAAGGGGTCCAAGGGTGTTTGCGACGACGACAACTACGTCTATGTCACCCAGGGCAATAACACGCTCGGTTTCTGGCGCTTCGACATTGCGGGAGGCTCCTGGGGCGAGATGCCTGATGTGCCGCTCGGCAAGTTCCGCAAGAAAGTCAAAGGTGGCACTGACCTGGCTTTTGTGCCGGGTGAGGAAGATGGCGACGACTATGTCTACCTGCTGAAAGGTTACAAGACCGAGTTCTACCGGTTCAATGTTGCGACTTCGAAATGGGACACCCTGGCCGAAGCGCCTAAGGGCAAGCGTGCGAAATGGGACAAAGGTTCCTGGCTGGTCTTCAATGAGGCCGACGGGACCGACGATGCGAAACTGCTTTATGCGCACAAGGCCAAGTATCACGACGGGGTCTATCACGAGTTGTGGAAGTACGATGTCCCTGGTGACTCCTGGTCCGGCCACAAGCTGAAAGGCATGCCGCTTCTGGGCCTGCACAGCGGTCGAATCAGGAAGAAGAAGTCCAAGGACGGCGGGAGTGGTGCCTGGTATGAGAGTGAAATCTATGCGCTCAAAGGCGGCAACACCCAGCAGTTCTTCAAGTCCACTGCTGCGCAGGACTCCTGGACCGAACTGGACACAGTGCCGAACTACACTGCGACCACCGGCCGGAAGCGGCGCGTCAAGTACGGAGCCGACATCCTGACCTACGGAAACGGCGCGTTCTTCGCGCTCAAAGGCAACAAGACGGTCGAGATGTGGCGGTATGTGTTGCCAAGCGCTTTACGCTTTATGCCTGACGCTTCACGCCGGACGCTTCAGGCATCGAGCATAGAGCGTATTGCGTCAAGCGTCC